>RZYD01000623.1 GCA_009930445.1 Bacteroidia bacterium
CGGGGAGTTGCAGAAAAAAACAAAAACCGGATATTCTTTTTTGAGTTGGGTGATGTATTTAATCTTTACCTGTCTCCCTTTAATGGCTGGTGGCGGATTATTTTCAATGATGGGGAGAAGAAAATTGTTAAGGTCTGAAGTGCCGACCCGACGATGTAAAGTACTGTATACTTCTGTTAGAATTTCCAATGTTTTATGAATGCGCTGTTTCTCCAGCACAGAAGTAAAAATAACCGGAACATCGGTAAACGGCGCAATGCGCTGGTAGATCTCTTTTTCAAACTCCAGATGCGTTTGACTTGTTTTCTCTACCTGATCCCATTTATTTACTGCAATGACTATTCCTTTGTTGTTTCGCTCAATGAGCTGAAAAATATTCATATTCTGTGCCTCAATACCTCGGGTGGCATCAAGAATAAGAAGACAGACATCCGCATTTTCGATGGCTCTGACCGATCGCATTACCGAATAAAACTCGATGTTGTCCATGGTTTTATTCTTTTTGCGTAATCCTGCTGTATCCACCAGCATAAAATTGAACCCAAAGCGGTTGTAAGGGGTGAAAATGGAGTCGCGGGTTGTACCGGCTATTTCCGTTACAATATTTCTTTCTTCTCCAAGCAGCGCATTGATAAAGGATGATTTCCCAACATTCGGTCGTCCGACTACGGCAATCTTCGGAATCGTGTCGCTTGTGTTTTCCGTTTCATGGGCTTTAAATTGTTGTACTATATCGTCCAGAAGTTCTCCTGTTCCGGAGCCATTCATCGCCGAAATGGAATACAGCTTTTCGATGCCCAGGCTATAAAATTCCATCGAGTCGGTATACCTCGAAGGGTTATCCGTTTTGTTTACTACCAAATAGACCGGTTTTACCGAACGTCGGATAATAGTTGCAACTTCTTCGTCGAGCGGCGTTACCCCTTCTGTGGCATCTGTTACAAATAGAATAATGTCGGCTTCCTCCATTGCCAGATCCACCTGCTTCCGGATTTCTGATTCAAAAATATCATCCGACCCCACGATATATCCCCCTGTGTCGATAACAGAAAATTCTTTTCCATTCCAGTCGCTTTTTCCGTAGTGCCGGTCTCTGGTTACTCCGCTAACTGCATCCACTATCGCCTGTCGGTTACCGGTAAGCCGGTTAAAAAGCGTCGATTTGCCTACATTTGGCCTTCCCACTATTGCAATAATATTGCTCATCTTTGTTTTTTTTGCAAAGATAGTCTAAACATCGTAACCAAAACGTTTTAGGTACTGTTCGTTGTCACGCCAGTCTTTGAGAACTTTAATTGTCACTTCCAGAAATACTTTTTTATCGACGAATGCTTCAATCTCTTTTCTGGCGCGTGTGGCTACCTTTTTAATAGCTTGTCCCTCTTTCCCGAGCAGGATCATTTTTTGGGATTCGCGGGTAACAAAAATTACAGCGGTGATCCGATCCAGTGCTTTGTCTTCTTTGTATTCTGTTATTGCGACTTCACAGGAATAAGGAATTTCTTTT
>RZYD01000116.1 GCA_009930445.1 Bacteroidia bacterium
TGTGCACATCATTCCGGATATCGGTTAGAAACCGGGGTACCCCACTCTTTTCGATCCTTCCAAAGGTTATCGTGTCAACCCCACCCCCATCGTATTCCTGTTTGCCCGTTTTTACCCGTCGCCAGGCTTCTTCCAATACCTGTGGCTGACAAATCTTGTCACACAAACTGTAAGCCTTCAAGCTTTTCGCTTGCCTGGTTCGCCGGTATAGCTTTCGTTGGAAAACACGAACCTTCTCATCGGTAGTAACCGATGGCTTAACTTTTAACCACGCAACCCCTATGACTCCGGCAGGCTTTAATGCTTCGTACAACTGGTAATCCGCATTAAATAACAGGGTTTTGAATACGTCGACACCCTCCACGACCTACATCTTCCACTTTTTGAAGCCACCAGGGGTTCACACCTTACGTATTGCGGCCTGGTACCTCGATTAAAAGAACTTTTGAGTAAGCCTCACGACTTAAACAATCTTTGTCACTACTGCCCGGACAGTTAATTCGACAGGTGGGAATTGAATCCACTGAAAAAAATACGCTTCACGGCGTACTAACGGATGGGTATATAAAACGTTGGGCATTTCGAAGCACTTTCGTGTCAAGTTACAAGTGCCTTTGCTACGGGCTAAAATGTTCGATAATGCACTGATTGCCAGTTGTTTTAGATACGATATTGTACGGTCGGAATTTTTGCTCTTTTAACATTTAATCGGCTTATGAATTGTCATTTTATTATTGTATTCATTGTATTGATAGGTCTTTCATAGTTAAATTTATAATTTAAAGAACAAGCCAGCACCTCCTACTACTAAAGCTTAAATCATATTAATAATTTTTCCGGCAGCAAATCCTTTTTTAGACTCAGCAAGCATAGGCAACATTCCGTATCCATCCTGCGAAATTGAACTTGCCAACAGAATACTGAAAGGAATTGTACCTGCAGCAAAAAGTGTAACAAAAACCAAATGCGGACCGGATTCCGGAACGATACCTATTATAACAGCAATGAGCAGTACTACGAACACATTATTTGAAATCCCATGTTCCACATTGATATAAATCGTTAAAAAGTGCATAAATAATAAAACGCCAAATACCCACAAGAAAATCCGTGGCAAATGAACTTTAACAATATGGTTCCAGATATGTTCTTTCAGAAAATGGTTGGAACGATAACGGTAATTAACAAAGCAAAAGCAAATGTTATCATCAGGGTAACTTTTACCCACATTTCAGCTTTTCCCGAAAACAGTCCTATTGCCAATCCGGTCATAAGCGCTATTATGCCAATGGCAACCGATATACGATAACGCGAAGGATGAGATAGATTTGACCATAATATGTTTTTCTGAAAGCACTTACAATGCTCTTCATCATTCCGGTAAGATGTTTTGCCAAACTCCTTTCGACTGAACATTGATGTACTCAATCATCACCATCATGATCAATACAAATCTAAATATCATGATAGATTTTAAAAACATTTTATAAACTTCTTCCATCCTCTTTTAGGGCTTTAATTACCACGAAACTTCCTTCTCCAAACCCTTCAATAACTGGTTGGTTTTCTTATACTTCTTCAACTTTGCCAAAAATGGTTTGCCATGTTTCTTCTATGCAAAAACCTTTATGTTTCATAACTTCGAATAATTCTTGAGTGCCCAAAAAAAATAGCCTCCTTATAAAACATACTTTGCTCTTTGTATTTCAGATATTCCTTACCCACCGGACTGTCTTTATCAACAAATCCGAGAATTAAAAAACCATTGTTTTTAAAACCCGGTAAGCTTCTTTAAAAGATTAATAAACATCATCGACAAAACATATCGAGGTAATCATTACCACCCCGTTACGAGAAGCATCGGGATAAGGCAATTGTTCGGCCACTGCATCCAGTACTGTTAATCCTATTTGTTCGGCTTTTTGTTGCATGGCTTCCGAGGGATCTATTCCTTCTTTTATTCTTAATAGTTCCGCAAAAATACCGATTCCGATACCAATTTCAATCACACCTTCGATCTGAGGGAGTGTTTTTTAACGGCATCTATTTCCGATAAAAATGCAAATCGGTTAATTACAAACCAATTGAAATATTCACTGGTGTATTGTTGATAAGCCTCTATTTTTGGCATAATTCTGGCATTTCAATTTAAAACAAATCCTGTAACTTACATTCTTTTCCATGCCGACGCTTCGAGTTGTAAGAAATATTGCCTTTCGTCTACTGTCATCATTACCACCTGATAGTCAAAAGCAACACCCAAATTCGTTACAGGTAATTTAAAGGATTGATTAGCTAGTCGGCAATGGGAATATTGGGGGAGGAGAATACAAAAGTAACTTATACTTTTTCGTCGCGTATTTTTACGTCTTTAACAATGCCGAGTGTTGTAAAGCTTAAATCAATGGACGGGTACATCACACTTTCAATTGCATTCTCTACTTTTTCTTTTAAGAGATTATCCAATTTTCTTTTGATTTAAAAAGTTGCTTACTATTTGATTCAATTTTGTTTCTTTCACAAATTGGTATTCCATCGAGCTGTTTTCGACATCCCTTTTCATGTGTTTACCAATGGCAGCCACCAGTAAAATATCAACATCGCTGAGTAATGCAATTATTTGTGCATGTGAATGTTCTGCTTCTTCATCGTGTTCGTCCATTGTGTTTTCTCTGTATTCAGAATGCATGATTTTACCGTTACTTATTTCATACACCACAAAGCCTTTGCTTTGCCCGGTTCTTTTTGTAATTGTTTCCTGATTATCCGAAGGAATTGCAACTTTCATAATCTGTTTTTTATGTGGTTATCAAAATTTATTTCCCCGCTTTCACAGCTTTTAACAGACGAACGTAATTTTTCAGATAGAAATACTCGCTAAAATTATTGAAACCGGCTTCTTTTAGAATTTCTTTCCAATCGCGTTCAATGTAATCAAAGGCATATTTACATTCAATTTTTTGAAAAACAAACCGATGAAAGGCAGGCATTTTTGCCATGTCGAATTCCGCAAAATCGAGGATATAGAATATTCCGCCCGGCTTTAAATGGGTAAGCGCATTATTGATTACATTATGTCTGATTTCATGCGGGAAACCATGAATTACAAAGCTGATAAAAACGATGTCGAATTGCTTATTCAAATCGAAAGGTTGGTCGATACGTTGTTTTGTAAAACTGATATTAGCCTGTTTTTTAAACTTTTGTAAGAACTGTTTTTCCATCAGTGCTGAAATGTCTAATCCGTTAATATAGCCGTTTTCACCAATGTATTTTGCCATTAAGCAGGCATTTCTGCCGGTGCCGCAGCCTAAATCTAAAATAGAGTTTCCCGGCTGAATATCCATTTGTTTTATAGCTTTTTTTATAAAACCACGATAAAAGCCAAACGACATGGTATTCATTATTTTGTCGTAGTTTTTTGCAACAAATTCGTTGAGTTCCACTCCCGAATCGGAATAAATTTTTTCATTCATAATTTATTTTTTACAATTTATTTTAAAGATAAAAAAAGCCGCCATGGCAATAATGAGCATAAAAAGGACAAAAAAGGCCTGATATCCAAACCAGTTAATTATTGCGCCCCCAACGAGCGGAAAAACAGCGGGCAGTATATTTCCGGCACCGGCAAAACCTGTATAAAGCGCCCGGTTTTCGTTTCCTGAAACTTCAAGCAACAAGCCATTCATTGAAATGGTAAACAGCGAAAATACAATTCCGCCAAGCACGAAAATATATTTGATTGATGTTACATCTTTTATAATAAAAGCCAAGAAAACCAGAAAAAGCGACAACAAAACGTTGCTGTAAAGAAGCAGGCTGTATTTTATTTTAGTTGCTCCCAACAACACTAGAACACTCACAAAAACAATTCCTATAACCTTGCAAATAAGAAATGTGCCCGTGTCGGCATTTTGGGTATTGAAGTTTTCTTTGGCGTATAAAATGATAAAGGGTAAAAACGAAATTGCAATTCCCTGTGTGTTAATGTATCCCAAAAAATATCCCAGTTTTCTATTCTGCTTTAATTCAGTTTGTAATACTATTAAAAAGGATTTCATCCCCGAAATTTTCAACCTTGACGGTTCAACTTCTTTTATGTTCCAAAACCCGGCGGTAGCAATTAACAATAATGTGGCTCCGGTAAAAAACATAAAAGCGTAATTTACCGGATATTCTTTCCAATCCAATAATTTCTTTACTAAAAATGACGAGCTAAGTACAATGATACCCGATATTATTTGATTGGTTGAAAAAAATGTTTTTCGTTTATTATGATTGACCGATTTTCCTAAAATATCAACGTAACTGATGTTTGTAAAAGCTCCTGCCAATGAAAATGTTGTTATAAAAAAGAATATCAGCCACAAGACGTAACCATGCTTACCACCTTGTAATAAGAACAGTAATATACCCAACCCGAATAAGGATAAAACACGGGCATTTATTCCCAAAAGCAGGTATTTTTTTTTATAGGTTTTGTTGCTTATGTATGGAGCAAAAAATATTTGTGTAAAACTTGAGCCCCCCATCATTATGGCAGTTAAAATACCAATATGCATGGCTCCACCTCCTGATTCCACAACCATAGACGGAATAATGGTATCCACATCCATAAAATTTTTCGCGAAAGCCAAAAAAGTGGCATGCCAAATAAATGCTTTAAAATTGTGGCTTGATATTTTTTTTGTTAATTCCATGCAGTTATTGTTGCTATTTATGCATCAATTCATAAAAAATGCCCCGCTCAAGACTTTTTGTACTGATTTTCCCTTCGGTTTCGAGCGTTCCGAGGTATTTATTAATTTCGTTGATATGAATGCCTAACAGACGATACAAATCATCAAGAGTACATGGCCTTCGGGCAATGGTTTCCAATATGGCCGACTCCACATCGTTGCGGTATGATGAGATAGTTGTACGTTCAATCTGGTTTGCAATGATTTCAACATTGGTAAACCTCCAAAAATTTATGATGTTCTGCAATTCGTCTTTTGTCAAAGGAGTCAAACCTTCTACTGTGCCCGGACGGTCTAATGTGTTGAGTTGTACGCTATCGGGTTTTATTTTTTCTATGGCTTCTTTCAAACGAATTAATTCGTCTTCGGAATCATTGTACCCCTCTAAAAACAAAACTTCTAACCAAATTTTACCTTGATATTCTTTGCGTAAATCAATCATTCCCTGTATGTATTCTTGAAGTAAAATTCCGGCAGCAGGGCGGTTTACTTTTTTAAAAGCTTCTTGTCCGGCTGCGTCCAACGAAGGTAAAATTACATCTGCTTTCAGTAATTCCTGGCGCAGGTTTTTATCTGACAGTAATGTTCCGTTTGTTAATACAGCCGTTTTTACATTGGGATAATTTTCTTTGATAAAATTTAACACATCACCAATCCGGCTGTTAAGCGTTGGTTCACCCGAACCAGAGAAAGTGATATAATCAATTTTAGGATTGCTGCTCATAAAAATTTTGAGTTCGGCTATTACTTTATCGTATTTTACGTATTCAAGCCTGTCGGTAGTTAATTTTGTAGTTTTACCTACCTCGCAATACACGCAATTTAGTGAGCAAACTTTCTTAGGGATTAAATCAATCCCAAGCGACATTCCTAACCTTCGCGAAGGTACCGGTCCAAAGAGATATTTGTACATTTTATTTTAGTTTCGAATTAATTTGTCCATCGGGCATCATGTTGTCTGGATGATAAATGCCCGCTTCTTCTTTTTGATAGCGAACACATTCATCCCAATTGCCAAAACAATACTGATTTATCCAGGATTCATCAATTTTGCCTTGTTGCCAATAAAATTTCATTGGGCAAACCGGAAACCATTTGCATTGTTTTCGCATCGCATCAATCATAGAAAAGTCTAATTTTTTCATCACAAAACGTAGGAGCAATGAGTTCCTGCCATTCTTCAGATCCCAAGGTTTTCAACTTTTGATGAGTTAACCCGTAATTTTGCGGAATGGAATGTGTGCCAACAACCACCGGAATTTTATATTTTTGCTCAATAAACTGCTTAAAATGGGAAGTATAAGGATATGGAGGGTAACCCACCACCAAACCCGTAGCGATATGAATCCCTTCAACACCGTTTTTCTTCATTTGTTCGGGAGCATATTCGACGTTTCCTCCAGGGCAGCCTCCACAAGTAGGATATGCAACCACTTCTGATTTTGTATCATCATCATACATGCTAAATGCTCCTTCGTTGTTTTTCATGGCACGAAAGCATTTACCGCCGGCACAATTCCGATAGCGGTCGCAAATAACGATTCCTGTTTTCTTTGATTTTGACATTATTGTTTATTTTAAAATGAATTATTACCATTACAATTTGATTGAAAAACCTTAAATATTGACTTACTCTTCTTTGATTTCAAAGCATTTCCCTGATTGATTCCAAATAAACAGGAGATTTGGATTGTTATCGATTTGAATACTGTTGACTTTATATTCCTTATTTTGGCACCGGGTTATCAGTTCATCTCTATTGGACATCTCAATACAGACATGTACAGACCCTATATTCATATTTCCAGGTAAAACAAACAATTCAAAAGCTACCAGCTCTTCTTTACAGAAATAAGCAGGCAAGCTTTGATTGATTCCAACAATAGTATGACCTAATGTTGCTGATAATTCAAATTGATATTCAGGATGAAATCCCAAAATGTTTTGATAAAAATCCGTTACTTCATTAACCTCACGAATGTTTAAAGCAATATGGTTTAGTTTTATTATCACGTTCTGTGTTTTTATCCTAATGCAACATCGAGTACCATCATTACTACAAAACCTATCATTGCACCAATTGTTGAATAATCTGTTTCGTTTCCTCGTTGTGATTCAGGAATTAATTCTTCAACAACAACAAATATCATTGCTCCTGCTGCAAATGAAAGAGCATAAGGTAAGAGTGGAGTAATTGTCATTACTAAAAAAGCTCCTAAACAGCAGCAATTGGTTCAACTATACCTGACAATTGTCCATAATTAAATGCTTTTAGTCGAGAAAAGCCTTCTCTTCGCAATGGAACAGAAACGGCTGTTCCTTCAGGAAAATTTTGTAATCCGATGCCAATAGTAAGAGCAATTGCTCCTGCCAGTGTACCAATTTCAGGATTGTTTGCTAAAGTTCCAAAAGCCACCCCTACAGCTAAACCTTCCGGAATATTATGTAGGGTTATTGCCATAACAAGTAATACACTGCGTTGCCATGAAGTTTTAATCCCTTCAGCTTTACTAACAGGTAAACCTAAATGCAAATGAGGATGGATTTCCCCTGAAAAAGTGCACACTCGGTTAAGCTATGCAACGTTTTCAAATTTATAATTATTTCTTTCAAATTCTTCGATAGTTAAGAAGTTTAA
>RZYD01000624.1 GCA_009930445.1 Bacteroidia bacterium
ATCTTTTACAAAGAGTCGCATCAAAAAATCTGTGAGGCCATCCATACACTTTTCAGGAAATCGGAACCCATTGATATCATGACGGTTACCAATGAGTTGAAAAATTCAAAAAACCTGGAAGCCGTAGGTGGAGCCTATTATATTGCGCAATTGACTAATAAAGTAGCGTCGGCCGCCAACATTGAATATCATGCCCGCATTCTGGTTCAAAAACACATTGAGCGCGAACTGATCAAAAGTTCGTCCGATATCATCAAAATGGCATACGATGAATCCATTGATGTTTTTGATTTGCTGGATAAAGCGCAGGGAGGGCTGTTTGAATTAAGCGAAAACAACTTCCGGAGAAGCTACGTAACCATGGATAGTATTGTACGTGAAGCTGTTGAAGAAATACAGAAGGCCCGGACCCACACCGATGAACTTCGGGGTGTACCCACTGGTTTTACCGAACTTGATGGAGTAACCGGTGGACTCCAGCGATCCGATCTGATTATTCTGGCAGCACGACCCGGTATGGGAAAAACAGCCCTGGCCCTTACCATCGCCCGTAATATGGCAGTAAACCACAAACGACCCGTAGCGGTATTCAGCCTTGAAATGGCTGCCATTCAATTGGCTACCCGATTGATTGCCAGTGAATCAGGGATACCGGCCGAAAAACTTCGAAAAGGAGAACTTACGGAATCAGAATGGCAGGCATTAACCACCAACATTGGATCGCTGGCCGAAGCACCTTTGTACCTTGACGACACGCCTGCCCTGTCAATTTTTGAATTACGGGCCAAATGCCGGCGACTTAAAGAACAATACGACATTCAATTTGCTGTAATTGATTATCTGCAACTCATGACAGCAGGTATGGACAAAGGAAACAGGGAACAGGAAATCAGTACTATTTCGCGCTCACTGAAAGCACTGGCCAAAGAGTTGAATATCCCGATTATGGCCTTATCACAGCTAAGCCGTGATGTGGAGAAAAGAGGCGGAACGAAAAAACCGGTCCTCTCCGACCTTCGTGAATCGGGAGCCATTGAACAGGATGCCGATATTGTACTTTTTGTATACCGTGAGCAATACTATAACATTGAAGATAATCATAAAAATAATGAAATACAAGAAGCCGACTTACGGATTGCTAAACACCGAAATGGCCAAATTAAAGACCTCAGATTGAAATTTATCCCCAATCTTGCAACCTTCAGCGACCCTGACCCGGGTATAGGCTATTTAAATGATGTAAGCGCTAATCCTTCTTTCGATGAAAAGAAAAAAACAATGACGGTACAATCAAAAATGAATAATGATACGGATTATTCCTCTGCCAATACCGATAATCTGCCATTTTAATCCTTATGAAGAAATTTCTTTTAACACTAATGCTTCTTCTTTCAGTAACAATAACGAATGCAGCCTATATGCTAATTCCTATGGATGAGGCCCAATTGAACCACCTAAAAGCTTACGGCTTAATCTATTGGACTATTGAGCAACAGGTAGAAGTT
>RZYD01000625.1 GCA_009930445.1 Bacteroidia bacterium
CTATATATGCGCTATCCATGGCCTGGGCATGCTGTTGCGGTTGAACCACAAAACCAGTCAGAAACATCTCCGGAAGGACGATTAATCGGGATGTGGAATCCATCCTTTTTATCAGCCGGCTGAAATGTGCCATGTTTCGTTCCGGCTCCTGCCAGAACAACGAAGTTTGAATCAGTGTTGCCTGAATGTTTTTCATGCGGTAAAAATACTAATAACTCTCCTGGGGCAGGAAAAAATCTCTTCTATACAATGCTTTCATTTGCAAACGTTTGCGATTATTTTGCTCATCCCTCCTATATTTAATTCACAGATTTTGCGTTACTTTGAAACGAAATAGTATTAAACAACAAATATAACCGTGTAACTTAATAACAAGCGTATGAATCGTTTCGAAGCGTTTAATTTTAAAGGAAAACGAGCCTTGATTCGAGTGGATTTTAATGTTCCGCTCAACAGTGCATTTGAAATTACTGACACCAGTCGCATTGATGCTGCGTTACCCACCCTGCAGAAAATTTTGGCCGATGGGGGCTCCGTGGTTTTAATGTCGCATCTTGGAAGGCCAAAGGAAGGACCGGAAGAGAAATATTCGTTGAAATATCTGCTTCCGTACCTCTCGAAAGTTACGGGAATCCCGGTGAAATTTGCCGATGACTGTATCAGTGAAGCCGCGTTTCAGCTTTCTTCCTCCCTGGGTGATGGCGAAGTCCTGCTGTTGAATAATCTTCGTTTCTACAAGGAAGAGACTAAAGGGGATTTTGATTTTGCCGCAAAACTGGCTCAACATGGGGATATATATGTAAACGATGCCTTTGGTACGGCTCATCGGGCGCATGCTTCGACTACCATTGTTGCGCAGTTTTTTGCTGAGGAGAATAAAATGTTTGGAATGCTTCTGGGAAGGGAAATTGAGCATATGGATAGGGTGCTTAAAAACTCCAGGCGGCCTTTTACGGCTATTTTAGGTGGGGCGAAAGTTTCCGGTAAAATTCAGATTATAGAAAATTTACTTTCCCGGGCTGATACACTGGTGGTTGGTGGCGGGATGATGTTTTCCTTCATTAAGGCTATGGGCGGTGAAGTAGGCAATTCTATGGTTGAGGATGAATTTCTGGAACTGGCGCAGAAAACCTTGCAAAAAGCTAAGGAGCAGGGGGTAAAACTCTATATACCGCGTGATGCGATTGTAGCTGATGCGTTCGATAATAATGCGGGGATAAAAGAAGTGGCCGCCAACGCCATTGAGCCGGGCTGGATGGGTCTCGACATTGGGGTAAAAAGCCGAAACGAAATCCGGGAGATTATTATGGCCTCCGAAACTATTCTATGGAATGGCCCAATGGGTGTGTTTGAAATGGAAAATTTCTCTCATGGAACCCGATTTGTTGCTGAAGCCATTGCGGAAGCTACTGAAAAAGGAGCCTTCTCCTTGATCGGTGGAGGCGATAGTGTGGCAGCCATCAACAAATACCACCTTGCCGATAAGGTGAGTTATGTTTCA
>RZYD01000626.1 GCA_009930445.1 Bacteroidia bacterium
GGAGAATATCTTTGGGCAGTTGGGTGGTATGAATCGAATGGAACAGGGAGCCGGATTTTCAAAATTGACCCAACCGATGGTTCAGTGTTGAAAAATTTTCTATATCCTTCAGAAACGCCCTGGCCACATGGAATAACCCACGATGGAAATTACCTATGGGCAGAAAATTTTCTGGTGGATCAGCCTGGCCGGATCGAAAAAATTAATCCGGAAAACGGGAACCTGCTGTTATCAATGGAGGGCCCTTCACATGACTGTATTGGTATGGCCTGGGATGGAAACAGCCTATGGACCAATGACTGGACAACGCATCTGTTAATTGAACTGGCCCCAGACAATGAAACCATTGAACTAACAGCACCTTCTCCCTGCTGGAACCCAAGGGATATGGCCTGGGACGGAGAATGCCTCTGGGTAATCTCATGGGAAAATATTGAAATATACAGAATTAATGTAGGTCCGGCAGGTATCACAACGCATACGCCAGTAACACCGGCTGCTGTAATTCCCAACCCGGTTTCTGTCAATAGTACGATCGTCTGGACAGACATTTCCACACCACATATTTCGCTAAGGTTACTGGATTTATGTGGAAAAACGGTTGCCATGAAAAAAGATATCCCTGTGCTGCCGGGCGAATCCGGTCTGCCAATTGCAGAATTATGTAATCCGGCTGATTTTGAAGGCCTGTATATTATTGAAATCCGGACAGCACAAGGTAAAGAGCACATAATTAAAGCACTATTTCCCTAAATAAAGGTTTTTTCGCGCTATCCCCTTTTACAAGCATTGATTTGCTATCTTCGCTTTCAGAATAAAGAAAAAACGATGAAAAATTTAATGTTCATGATGGCTGTTTTAATTTGTTCAGCAGCAACCGCACAGCAACCGGCGATTTCTTTGCCTATTACCAAAACCGAAATACAGGAGGTCGTTAATAGCCTCACCAACAAAATTCCAGGTTCAGAAGTCAGTCGAATGGAACGGGGTGTCCTGCAAACCGCAGGATTATGGCAGGAAGAGAATGGAACCAAGCAGGATTTTATTACATTTTGCACAAAAAATTATATTTCCGACCCGGAAGAACGCGAGATAGTCTTTCAAAAAATCAGTGGCTATATGGAATCGTTGGGAGGGCATTTCAATAAAATCAGTCTTGACCTTATGACGAATCTGCATCTTGATAATGGGCCACTGCATTCCATCGATGCGCTATTTGGCGCTTATTCACCGGGGGCTCATCTGTCGGATGATTTCTATGCCAACAAAATCGCATTTCTAATCACGTTGAACTTTCCCTCTTATTCGCTGGATGAAAAAAACACACGGAGTAAAACCTGGAGCCGTCGGGAATGGGCCTATGCACGACTGGGTGACCGCTTCACTACCAGAGTTCCGGCAGAGCTGATTCAGGCCTCTGCGGCAGCAGAAACACGATCCGATATTTATATCTCAGAATACAACATCATTATGGGAAACCTACGCGATAATACTAACCAAC
>RZYD01000627.1 GCA_009930445.1 Bacteroidia bacterium
TGAGAAGTCACCTTCAATCCGCCATTTTGTGGCATAGTGATCGCGAACCAGTCCTGATTATCTGCAACATTATCGTATAAATAGTTAATCCGTCCGGTAATCAGGGTATCGACAGGAAAAGGAGAGGCGGTTTCAGGGGTGTTATTGGGTTCCGGGTCGGAAGGAAGCAAAGCGGGAGAAAACTTACTTTCCAGATAATACGATCCATGGAAACTGCTATACGGCACAACCTGAATAAAATAGGTTCCAGCCTGCAGGTTAGCCTTAAATACCGAATCAATTTCTCCGAGCGGATAAACCTCTTTTTGCATAAGTTGGCGCTCTGCATTTACATCAAAAAGGCGGATATAATAATCATTATTATCGGGACTGTGCGAAACGAGGGTAAGCACACCATCATCGGGAGTAGTAACGGTAAACCAGTCGGAGTTGTCGGCCACATTATCATATAAATAATTTAATCGTCCGGTTATAATGGTAAACAGTGGAAAATCAGCGGCCTGTGCTGATTGGTTATTGGGTTCGGGGTCGTTGGGAAGCAAAGCAGGGGTAAAACGATTCTCCAGATGGTATGCGCCATGATTTGCTGAATAGGGGTACACTTTCAAATAATAGGTTCCGGCCTGAAGGTTGGTTTTATATACAGAATCAACCTCTCCCAGGGGGTAAACCTCACAACTCGATAAAATTTCCGCGCCATCCACATCCACCAGTATCATATAATAATCGTTATTGTCGGGCGAGGTGGAGATTACTTTCAGGGTTCCTTCTTCGGGTGTGGTAATTTTAAACCAGTCGGCATTGTCGGCTGTGTTATCATATACGTAGTTAAGGCGCCCGGTAGTGGCACTGTTTAGGGGGAGCGTTACGGCCTGCGTGACGTCGTTATTGGGTTCGGGGTCGTTGGGCAGCAAAGCAGGGGTAAAACGATTCTCCAAATGATAGGACCCATGATTTGCTGAATAGGGATACACTTTTAAATAATAGGTTCCGGCCTGAAGGTTGGTTTTATATACAGAGTCAACCTCTCCCAGGGGGTAAACCTCACAACTCGATAAAATTTCCGAACCATCCACATCCACCAGTATCATATAATAATCGTTATTGTCGGGCGAGGTAGATATAATGGATAATTTCCCTTCTTCGGTTGTAGTGATCGAAAACCAGTCTTGCGTATCCCCCACTCCTTCAAGTACATAATTCAACCGGCCGGTAGTTTGAGAATTGAGTGGAAAAAAAGTGGCTTCATCCACCGAATTATTGGGTTCCGGATCGTTGGGCAGCAGTGCAGGAATAAAAACACTGGTCAGGTTATAGGAACCCACATTGGCTGAATAAGGATGCACCCGTAAAAAGTAAGTACTGGCCTGAAGATTGGTTTTAAATACCGAATCGGTTTCGCCCAGCGGAAATACTTCTTTGTTCGACAAAACTGAAGTTCCGTCACTATCATATAATGTGATATAATAGTCATTAATATCCACTCCTGCGGAGCGAACT
>RZYD01000628.1 GCA_009930445.1 Bacteroidia bacterium
CTCATTGACTAATTTTTTTACAGTCATTTCTCCTTAGTTTTGATGGTTTATTACGTAAATTATAAATCAATAATTGGTGGTTATTGACGCCCAAATTTAAAAATTCCAACCGATCTGTAATGCTTACTTTTCAGGATTTTCCATTGAATCAATAATTTATATTTAGTCTAAATTGGAATAACTTATATCTAGATAAATTAAATATCTGAATAAAATCATTTTTTATCACTTTTATATACCTTTGTTCCTGATGAACAGATACATTCTTCATCTGGCCTATTGCGGCAAAAACTACCACGGATGGCAACGCCAGCCCGGAGTTATATCGGTACAGGAGCGACTCGAGGATTGTCTGGAAAAACTGGTCGAACCGGGAATTCAACTGATCGGAGCAGGCCGAACAGACACTGGCGTGCATGCAACTACATTTTTTGCACATTTTGATTGTTCCCGTGAATTTTCCGCTCCGGCGCAGGCCCGGCAGTTGGTTTACCGGATGAACCGCTTTTTGCCGGCAGATATTGTCATTTATGCCCTCTATGAAGCCCAGGCTGATTTTCACGCAAGGTTTTCGGCAATATCCAGAAAATACACGTATTATATATCACTGGCCAAAAATCCTTTTAAACAGGATTTCTGCTATACCCTTCAAGGTAAGCTGGACCTGGAGGCCATGAATACGGCCTGCACTTTTTTACAGCAATACGCCGATTTTAGTTGTTTCGCGAAAAGCCATACACAAACTAAAACCAATAATTGCGTTATCCGGAAGGCCCGTTGGATACAAAAGGGCGACACGATAATTTTTGAAATTGAAGCCAACCGGTTTTTACGAAATATGGTAAGAGCTATTGTGGGAACGATGTTGGAAATCGGCCAAAATAAAATGCAACCCGAAGCAATACATACGATTATCCAATCAGGCGACAGGGGAAATGCAGGGGTGTCAGTACCTGCAAAGGGTTTATTTCTCGACCATGTGGAATATCCCGGGCAACTTATGAAAAAACTCAGCTAAGGGAGAAAAAAACTAATTCAAAACCAACGGAATAGCACCAATATACCGGGCCACAATCCATCCGGAAACGATTAATTTCAAGCCTGTACCCATCAAAAAGCCAAGCAGGGAGCCGAAACCTGATTTCATAGCAGTCCGTGAATCCTGGCCACCAAGCATTTCACCGATAAAAGCTCCGGCAAATGGGCCTACAATCAATCCGACCGGGGCAAAGAAAAGCCCGATAATCAATCCAATTGTCGCGCCCCAGACGCCTTTTTTTGAGCCTCCCATTTTTTTTGTTCCATAAACCGGAATTACATTATCGACTACCGTAACCCCCACAACAATTGTGGCCATCATCAACATAAAATTCATGGTAAAAGGACGGGGATCAGCCAGTTGCATTAACAATAAACCTATATAGGCAATGGGAGGGCCAGGGAGTATAGGAACGATACAACCTACTAAACCCACGAACATAAAAAGTCCGGCAAGTA
>RZYD01000629.1 GCA_009930445.1 Bacteroidia bacterium
TACGTCAGAAATTCCCACACTATCTTTGTTCCGGAAGGATCTGCACTAAAAAACCTGAACGACCTTCAAAAAAAACCTAAACCAAAAGTAATCACACAAAATGCTTCGATCTTAATCAATTTTATCAAATCCTATAATGCTAATGCCGACATCACCATAGTAAATAACTATGAGCAGGCCTTGCGGCTACTGGCACAAGGCGGCTACGATTGCGCCATTATCTCGCGGGTTCTTGGAGAATACTATATCGAAAAATATGCCCTGAGCAATATCAACGTTCTCCATGAAGAATTTCTTCCCAGAGAGTATAGCTTTGTGATGCATAAAAAAGATTCGATTCTTGTTGCTATACTCAACCAAGGGCTTTCTATTATAAAAAGCACAGGAAAATATGATAAAATATATAATAAATATTTAAAGAAATACGACAAAACAACATTTGCAGAAAACCACTTTAAACACATTGTTATAGGGTCTGTTGTACTGATACTGCTGCTCCTGATTTTTTATATCTACACTTTTAGCTTAAAACGCCAGGTCGCAATTAAAACAAAACAGCTTGCCGTTGAATTAGAAGAAAAACAAAAAACACAAAACCTGTTAATGATTGAACGCGATAAAGCACGGGAGTCCGACCGTCTCAAATCGGCCTTTCTGGCCAATATGTCGCACGAAATACGGACACCCATGAATGCTATCGTCGGGTTCTCACGACTGCTAAACGAGCCAGATCTTAGCAATGAAGAGCGCAATGATTACGTCAATATCATCAATGCCAACTCGGAAATTTTGCTGGCTCTAATCAACGATATTATTGATCTGGCAAAAATCGAGAGCAAACAACTCACCATTGAAAAACTAACCTTTTGTATAAACGACGCCTTTAAGGCCTTGGTGGAAAGCACAATACACGATTTAAAAACTAAAGATAAAGAAGAAATTGAAGTGGTATCCGAAATGCCTCTGGCGAACGAAGAAGCAATGATCAATACCGACATTGTACGCTTTAATCAGATTTTTCATAACCTTCTCTCCAACGCAGTAAAATTTACGATAAAAGGAAAAATTAAATTGGGGTATCGACGGATGAAAGAAAACTATTATAAATTCTTCGTTCAGGATACCGGCATCGGAATTGATCGCAATAAACAGGAAATCATCTTTGAGCAATTCAGACAAGCCGACGAATCGTACACGCGAAAATATGGAGGTACGGGTTTAGGGCTCACGATTTGCCGTGAACTAACAGAGACCCTGGGAGGAACCATTCAACTTGAATCAACACCCGGAGCCGGCACTACAATCACCTTTACACTGCCTGTTGGAGAATTTGAAGAAGGAGAAACATTCATGCAGAAAAGCACAGAAACAGACGTATTTTAATAAATTGTTAATTCTTAGATCCAGACGCATGAACTGGTAAAAACTTCATAACATTGCACACAATTTCAGGCATCAGCTTTAAAAAAACTCCAAAACGAAAACAAAATAAATGGC
>RZYD01000630.1 GCA_009930445.1 Bacteroidia bacterium
AAAACATCATGGCGATGTTTTTTCCAGAACACAAATTCGTCGGGAGGAAATCTATCAATCGATAGCCTATTGCAAGCAATTAATCCAACATATTCCGCAATTTCATCCACCGGCATCCATTGATTTTATTCCGGGCAAGGGAAAATTCACCATATCGCTGGTTGAAGGCTGGCGTGGTGAAATTTGCCATTGTGCCCTTACAGATGAAACCGGAAAACTAATGGCATACAAAATTAAAGACCCTTCATTTCATAACTGGATGGCATTGGCGCAGGCCGTGCGCAATAACGAAATTTCTGATTTTCCGGTATGTAATAAAAGTTTTAACCTTTCGTATTGTGGGCACGACTTATAAACGAAGACGCTATGGACTCAAAAATAAATAAAGAAGCATTATCGTATCATAGCAACAGACGCCCCGGCAAACCCTGTAATTCGTCATTCGATCTGGCTTTAGCCTATTTGCCCGGGGTGGCCGAACCCTGTCGGAAAATTGCCGCTAACCCTTCCGACGTATACAAATACACCCTCAAAGGAAACCTTGTAGCCATTATTACAAACGGAACGGCTATTCTGGACAGCAACGACTGGGGGCCGCTGGCATCGAAACCCGCGATGGAAGGGAAAGCGATGCTGATGAAGAAATATGCGGATATTAACGCCTATGATATTGAGCTGAATACTACCGATATAGATGTGTTCGTCAGAACTGTGATTACCCTGTCGCCAACTTTTGGGGCCATTCACCTTGAAGATATTAAAGCACCCGAATGTATTGAAATTGAGAAACGACTGATCGATGCATTGGATATTCCGGTGATGCACGACAACACGCATGGAACGGCCATTGTTACATCGGCCGCACTGCTGAATGCCTGTGAAATAGCCGGAAAGAAACCCGAAAATATCAAACTGGTAATAAATGGTTCAGGTGCAGCCGCCATGGCATGCGCTGAGCTGTTTTCAGGTCTGGGGCTGAAAAAAGAAAATATCATTATGCTCGACCACAACGGGGTAATCGCCACAAACCGTTTCGATCTGGACCAGTATAAGCAAAAATATGCCATTCACTCTAACCTCAAAACACTCGAACAGGCTCTGTATAGCGCCGATGCTTTCGTAGGCTTATCGAAAGGCAACCCCTTAACCCAGGCCATGATACAATCGATGGCTAAAAACCCCATTGTGTTTACACTCGCCTACCCAAACCCTGAAATAGCCAATAACAAAAGCCTTAAAACAAAATATGGAATGATCTATGCCTCAAGGTACCGCGATACGTCAAACCAAATTAACAATGTGCTCGCATTCCCCTATATTTTCAGAGCCGCACTGGATGTAAGAGCAGGAAAAATAAATACCGAAATGAAAATAGCCGCCGTTTATGCGCTGGCAGCGTTAGCAAAAGAACCTTACCTGAACCTTGATTCCAAAAAAAAATTAACTTTTGGCCGGGACTATTTTATACCCAAACCTTCCGATTTCAGATTAATGC
>RZYD01000117.1 GCA_009930445.1 Bacteroidia bacterium
TGGCTTGCGTTATCCGATAATCAGGCTTCCGATTTGAAAAACGGCAAAGGAGATAACCCATGCGAGCCCGGTAGTGTAAAAAATTTCAAATAACGCATATTTCCATTGCCCCGATTCTTTTCGGATGGCGGCAATAACTCCAATGCAGGGGAAATAAATCAGGATAAATAGCATAAATGATACAGCAATAAGTGGTGTAAAGAGCGGTTTTCCCTGGTTGGGGCCGGTGAGAATTACCTGGTTGCGGATACGCTCAGCCAGGTTTTGTTCGTTGTGGTCGTTGAGTTCGGGGGGGAAAAGGACGCCCAGGGTGCCTACTACCACCTCTTTGGCGGGTAGGCCGGCAATAATGGCGCAGGTCATTTTCCAGTCGAATCCCAACGGACGCATTACTGGTTCCAGAGTTTTTCCGATTTTTCCTATGTAGCTTTTTTCCTGCTGCTCGCTGCTTTGCAGTAATTTTAACTGGCTTATTTCCTGTTCAATGGCTGCTGTTGATCCCACTTCGGCTATTGCCGACTGTACTTTCAACTGTTCTATTTTTGCCGGATAATCCATTGTGTATTTTTTGTTTCGGGGAAAATACCCCAATACCCATATAATCATTGTGGCAACCAATACTACTCCACCGATTTTTTTAATATAAGCAGCCGTATTTAACCACATGTGTTTGAATACACTTTTTGTAGTGGGGATGCGGTAAGGCGGGAGTTCCATTACAAATGGGATCTCCTGTTTTCTGAAAAAGGTTTTATTGAAAAACAGTGCCGTAGCAATCGCCACTAGTATCCCGACCAGGTAAATGGCAAAAAGAATGGTACCTCTGTTGTGCTCGAAAAAGGCGGAAATGAAAAGAATATATACGGGTAGCCGAGCGCCGCACGACATAAATGGCGTGATCAGCATGGTAATCAGCCGGTCGCGGCGGCTTTCAATAATCCGTGTGGCCATGATCGCCGGAACATTACATCCAAACCCCATGATCAGCGGGATAAACGATTTCCCGTGCAGCCCGATTCTGTGCATGGCCTTATCCATAATAAATACCGCACGGGCCATATATCCACTGTCTTCCAGTAAAGAAATGAAAAAGTAAAGCAGAATAATGTTGGGGATAAATACCAGTACGCCGCCCACGCCGCCAATAATTCCATTGATCAGAAAATCCTTGAATATTCCCTCCCCCAGGGTCCGGTCGATGCTGGTGCCCAGTAGGGTTATCCCTCCTTCAATCCATTGCTGGGGATAGGCACCTAACGTAAAAGTAAGGTAAAAGATAGCCCACATAATGAGCAAAAATATGGGAAAGGCGTAGAATTTATGGGTGAAAAACAGGTCGATCAGATCTGATTTTCGAATGCGTTTTTTTCGCGCCGGAACGTATGTTTCACGGATGGCCCCGGCAATAAAACCGTATTTGGCATCAGTGATGATCGTTTCTGTATCTTCTTTTAGGAATGCTTCTAAAATACTGATTTGCTGATGGGTGGCCTCTTTTATGGCTGTATAATTCTGAAGTTCTTTGATTTTCTTTTCCGCTTCAGCATCTTTTTCCAACAATTTGATGGCTAAAAACCGGCTTGAAATCCTGTCGGTAAGCCAACGGTTTTCCGGTATGCGCAGCGCCTCCTGGATCCGCTGAATGCCCATCTCAATGGCTTTCCCGTAGGAAATATGAATGTGCCTGCTGGTGGGGTCATTGCCTTCATATACTCGGATAATTGTGCGTAGAAGCTCTTTTACTCCTTTTCCTTTCGAACCCACAGTGGGAATAATTGGCATCCTCAGCAATTGCCCCAGGTATTCATGCTTGAGCCTGTCGCCGTTGCGTTCCATGTCGTCGTACATGTTCAGGGCAATCACAACCCGAATGTCCATATCAATCAATTGCGTGGTGAGGTAGAGGTTCCGTTCGAGGTTCGAGGCATCCAACACATTTACTACAATGTCGGGGGCCTTCATTTGAATGTATTTTCTTACGTACAGCTCCTCGGGCGAATATGCGGTAATCGAATACGTACCCGGTAAATCTGTAACATTGATCTGGTATCCGTCGACCCAGAACCGTGCTTCCTTCGATTCTATGGTTACCCCGCCATAGTTTCCGGTACGTTCGTGGAGCCCGCTGGCCTGATTAAAAAGGGAGGTTTTTCCCGCATTCGGGTTGCCCACAAAGGCAATGTTGATCACTTTCCCTTTTTGTTTTGCATGGTAGGATAAAAACTTGTCATCCAAAGCATTAACGGCTTCAGGGGGAGTTTCATGCTTTATCTCTTCCTTTAGATCCTTCAGGGTAATCACCTCCACTAACTGGGCTTCTGCGTTGCGGAGCGTGACATTATAGCCCATGATATTATATTCAATCGGGTCGCCCAAGGGAGCTTTCCGTACCGCTGTGATTTCTCTTCCCGCCACAAACCCCATCTCCATAATACGTTTACGAAAAGCGCCTCGTCCTTTTACCTTAGTAATAAAGGCTTTCTCTCCTTGCGCCAGCTCTAAAAGTGTCATTATGCTTATTTAGACTATTTAAAAATTGCAGCAAATATACAACTATTCAGGATGGTTCCAAATCTCAGCCTTTTGCTTTTTATTTCGTCTTTTTTATCGCCCTCGACGGGAATGGAGTAGTAGATGTTAATCCATTGATTCAACGAGGTTTGGTGTATCTTCTGCTGCCTGTGGTTTTTTTCGCGCCATCAGCAGGTAGTGCAGGTAGCGGTGTGCAGTCACCAGGCGGAAACCCCAATGGCTGACAAAGAGTTGTTTTAATTCCGCAATTGCATTCTCTTTGGCCGCAATGGAATTCTTCTGAAAAAGTAAAGTAAAATCTTTTAAATCCTGATATATATCCGCGAAATTGTCGGCTAAACTACCTTTTATCGGATCATTTATATCAATACTATTGTAATCATGATACCAATATTGATCATATTCTCCGAATTTTTCTTTTAGCGTTTTGAATACATTTTCCCACTGCTCTTCCGTGATATATCTTTCGTTTGCTTCCGGATATTCCGGTACGATATCCGGAAGCAGTGTGCCCTTTAAATATAGCAACGGACAGATTTTTTGCATATAATCGAGGATTTCTTCCTGTGTGTAGGTGTCGGCTTTTTCTGTGAAAAGGCAGTATTCATGTGCAACAGTGAGCATCTCCAGTACATTCCGGGAGGCTACCGGTTCGTCTTGTTTTGTCATGGATTGAAGGTTTTAAGGAGTCTGTCTAGTTTATTATCGAGCCAATCGGCTGTTGCTGCAAGTGCAGCGTGATTTTCCACCCTAGCATTCACGCTGAAGTAATATTTTATTTTAGGCTCTGTTCCTGAGGGCCTGGCAGTGATCACGGTGTTGTCTTCCAGCACAAATTGCATCACGTTTGATTGGGGTAACGAAATCGCTTTTTTGCTTCCGGTCCGAAGATCTGTTTCCACCTGATTCAGGTAATTTTTTACGGTTACTACCTGAATTCCATTGATTTCTTTCATGGGATGGTTTCGGTATTCGTCCATCCATCGTGCGATTTCCTCAGCGCCTTCTTTTCCTTTTCGTACTACCGAAAGCAGGCGTTCGCGGTACATTCCGAACTGCAGGTATACCGCATTGAGTAAATCCTCCATGGTTTTTCCCTGCGATTTCGCCCAGGCCATGGTCTCTGCAATCATAGCGCAGGAAATTACTGCATCTTTATCCCGCACATAATCCCCGATCAGATATCCATAACTCTCTTCCCCGCCCACAAGAAAGCGTTTTTTTCCTTCGTTTTCGCGGATAATTGCCGCAATGTATTTGAAACCGGTCAGTACGTCGTAATTTTCGATGTGATAGGCGTCGGCAATGGTTTTAAGTAACCCGGTGGTAACGATGGTTTTAACCATAAATTCATTGCCTTTCAAATGGTCTTTTTCCTTGTTCAGGATATAGTAAAACAATAACGTAGCCGTTTGATTACCATTGAGCAGTACAAATTTTCCTTTATTGTTTTTTATGGCGATGCCAACCCGGTCTCCATCGGGATCTGTTGCCATTACTAAATCTGCATCGATGCTTTCCGCTTTTTGAATGGCCATCGATAATGCTTCCGGTTCTTCGGGATTCGGTGATTTTACCGTGGGAAAATTCCCATCGGTTGTGTTTTGTTCTTCCACGCCGTAAATATGGGTAAACCCAAATTTCTTCAGGGCCATGGGAACCAGCCTGATGCCAGTGCCGTGAATGGGGGTATATACAATCTTCAGGTCGTGGTATTGTTGAATGATTTCGGGCGACAAACTGTAAGTGGCCATTTTCCCCAGATACGCCGTGTCAATTTCTTCGCCTACAGTGTGAATCAGTTCCTGCCGGGCAGCGAAGTGGATCTCCGTTACCTCCTTGATTTTCATTACCTCATCAATAATATTCCGGTCGTGTGGCGCGATAATCTGCGCCCCATCGTTCCAGTATACCTTGTACCCGTTGTATTCTCTGGGGTTGTGTGAAGCGGTAACCATAATTCCGGCATGGCAGCCCAGGTAGCGCACAGCGAACGATAATTCCGGTGTGGGGCGTAGCGCATCAAATATATAAACTGTAATGCCATTGGCCGAGAGTACCGCCGCGGTGATATCGGAAAAAAAAGTGTTGTTTATCCTGCAATCATAAGCAATAGCCACCTTAATGGTTTCATCGCCGACAAAGGTTTTTAGCAGGTAATTCGCCAGTCCTTGTGTCGCTTTTCCCACCGTGTATTTATTCATACGATTAGTTCCGGGACCCATAATGCCCCGTAGTCCTCCCGTTCCAAACTCAAGATCCCGGTAAAAGGCATCTGTCAACTCAGTACTGTCTTCTTCAATCAGCTTGTTAACGGCATCTCTGGTGGCCTGATCATAAGCCGGAGTAAGCCATTGTTTCGCTCTGTCCAATATTTTCGGGTCGGTCATAATGTAAATGATTTTAGGTGATTAGTGTATTGAATTCAGACGTTCGATTTCCCGGAGGCATGTTTCCACCCCGGTTTCCCAGGCGGGCATCACATATCCTGTAACTGTTTCCAGACGCTGATTGCTGAGTACACTGCGGGCTGGCCGTGCCGCGGCCGTTTTGAATCCGGTAGAAGGAACGGGGGTGACGGCAGCCCGGATTCCGGCAGTCGTAAACACTTTCATTGCCAGGTGGTACCAGGTGGTAAAGCCTTTGTTGGTGATATGGAAAAGGCTGATGCCCGGATGGAAACGTTTTCCGGCCAGAAAGAGTAAGGCCTCTGCCAAGTGACCGGCATAGGTAGGGCTTCCGTACTGGTCGTTAATAATGCGGAGAGGTTTTCCTTCCTGCGCCAGCGCGAGCATGGTTTTCACGAAATTTTTTCCCGTTTCACTAAACAGCCATGATGTTCTGATAATGAGTGCTTTGGCGCCTGCGCGTGCAATGGCCTGCTCACCGGCAAGTTTGCTTCGGCCGTAGGCATTGATCGGGTTCGCTGCATCGGCTTCCTGATAGTCGCGGTCAAGGTTTCCGTCAAACACATAATCGGTGGAAATGTGTATGAGGCCGGTGTCTGTCTCCCGGCAGGCAGCCGCGAGAATTCCCGGAGCAGTGCCATTCACCCGCAGTGCAGTTTCGTAATCCGTTTCCGCGCCATCAACCTGGGTATAGGCTGCCGCATTGATTACCAAATCGAATGGCTCGGATTGCAAAAAACGATGTACTTCTTTGGCCTGGGTGATATCCAGCTCCCTGAGGTCGGTGGGTACAATTGTGTACTCCGGATTCAGGCTATTTATTTTAATTATGGATTGCCCAAGTTGCCCTTCGCTGCCTGTAAGAAGTATCTTTTTCATGAATCTGTTACGCGTTATGTTTTTTATAATATTTTTATTAAAAAAGAAAGATATACCTTATAAATTATTTTTGAAGTATTCAATGGTTTTTTCCAGTCCCAGCGTTAATGAAGTTGAAGGCTGCCATCCCAATAGGTTGGACGCCAAGGTGATATCAGGTTTTCGCTGCATGGGGTCGTCGGAGGGCAATGGCATAAATTCCAGCGTGGATTTCGATCCGGTCATGGCAATTATTTGTTGTGCCAGCTCCAACATGGTAAATTCTTCGGGGTTGCCGATGTTTACGGGGCCGGTGATTTCATCGCCTGTTTCCATCATGGCAATCATTCCATCCAGCATATCATCTACATAGCAAAAGCTCCGGGTCTGCATTCCGTTTCCATATATGGTGAGGGGTGCATTCCGGAGGGCCTGAAGGATGAAATTGGAGATGACCCGGCCGTCGTTGGGCATCATACGCGGCCCGTAGGTGTTAAAGATGCGCAGGATTTTAATCCGTACCTGGTTTTGTTTGTGGTAATCCATGAAAAGGGTTTCTGCCGCCCGTTTGCCTTCATCGTAGCACGATCGTTCCCCGATTGGGTTTACGTTACCCCAGTAGCTTTCGGGTTGGGGATGTACGTCGGGGTCACCGTAAACTTCACTCGTGGAGGCCTGAAGTATTTTTGCCCGGATGCGTTTTGCCAGCCCCAGCATGTGTATGGCCCCCATTACCGATGTTTTAATGGTTTTAATCGGATTGTACTGATAATGAATGGGGGAGGCAGGACAAGCCAGGTTGTAGATTTCATCTACTTCGATAAAAAACGGTGTAGTGATATCATGTCGTATTACTTCAAAATACGGATTATCCAACAGATGGACAATATTCATCTTTTGTCCGGTGAAATAGTTATCGAGGCAGATTACCTCCCGGTTTTGTTGTAAAAGTTTTTCACACAAATGTGAACCCAGAAATCCTGCCCCTCCGGTCACAAGCACTTTTTTTTTCATTCTTTGCTGTTTTTATTGGGTAAATCGCATACCCTGGTTGCCTTAGTTCGTTTTTGTAATCCGGTTTTTTTCATTTTCTAAAAGTACTAAAAAAAAATTACCCCCGAAGGGATTTCCTTTTGGGGGTTGTAGTCTTTAGGATTGAATATGGGGTTGTATTCCGATACCGAAATAGTCAAAACCATTTTTCATCATTTCCTGCGGTTCATAAATGTTTCGTCCGTCGAAAATCACCGGGTGCCGCATCAGTGCACGCATTTTTTCGAAATCAGGGATCCGGAATTCTTTCCATTCGGTGACCAGAAATAATGCATCTGCTTCATTCACTGCTTCATACATGGAGTTGCAAAACGTGATCGCGTCGCCGATTCTTCTTTTGGTCTCTTCCATGGCTACGGGGTCGTAGGCTGCCACTTCAGCACCGGCATCGAGGAGGTGTTGAATAATGACCAGGGCGGGTGCTTCGCGCATATCGTCGGTTTGGGGTTT
>RZYD01000631.1 GCA_009930445.1 Bacteroidia bacterium
ATGGTCGTCGAGTGTACTGGCGCCACTGGTCCAGTACGCCCAGATCCGCGTTCGTGCTGCGGCGTCGTTGTCGTAATAATAATAGGATATGGTGTAATTTGTTCCGCCCAGAATACCTTCAATCTGTTGTTGAAAGTCTTTGGTAGATGAGGCAGAGCTATGCCCTGCACTGTAGGTGCCTGAATGGATTACCGCAGTGGATTGTTCGATGTTTTCTGCTTTATCCCAGTCGGTTGGGTTTTGTGCATCATCCCAAAGCTCGACGCCACCATTAAGAACCAGATTTTGCCCCAAAGAGGCAGCTGTTAAGCAAACCCCTGCAATAAAGATAAGAGTTGTAAGCGTAAATTTTTTCATAGTAGCAGATATTTGTTCTTAAAAAGATGAACCCCTTAGTGTATTAATTGTTTCGTAAAATTAATAAATAAATATGACTATTTTGCCCTTCACGGGGAAGGAAATGTACTTTGCACCCTGGTGAATCATTACTGCTGAATTTTGGATGTGCGCAGAAAGTTATCTAATTAATTAATAATTAGTTTTTTATAATATGATCTATGGGTTTGTAAATCTGTTATTTTAAGAAAAAAGCCATTGGTTTTCTCTGCTGAGAGGTTAAGTAAAATGGTGGTTTCATGCGTAGAAAAGTTTTTGATTTCTTTTCCGTCAACAGCAAATACCTGAATTAGCTTTTGGTTGTTGGAGTTTAATGTTATGGTAAAAATTCCGGAGCCGGAGGGGTTGGGAAAAACTGTTATTTGATAATCCTTTTGGTTTTTAAGGCCTGTTGCGATTTGAATATATGCTGATTTCGTTAGTAAATTTGAGCCAAAAAGGTTGGTAACCGTAAGTGAAACGTCGAAGTCTCCGGCCTGCGGATAGAGGATTACGGGGTTTTGCTGGGTCGAAAGATCGGGTATTCCTCCGGGAAAAGCCCAAAGCCATGATCCCGGATTGTGAGTGGATTGATCAAAAAATTGCACGGTCAATCCGGGTCCGCCTGCGGTGGGTTCTCCATAAAAATCAGCCAAAGGAGAGGGCATTATCCCGCAAGGTGCTCCGGGGCTGGCCCACAGGGTGTCGTTGTTATCGTTGATGGCAGCAAAATCCAGCGACGCCGACCAGCTCTCGGGTAAAGAATTGTCGAGGTACGTATTGCAGAATACCAATGAAGGCCCTTCGCCGTCGGCGGCTGTTGGCCAGGGTGGCTGGTCATTGTATTGTACACTGTCCATCAAAAGGCCGTTGGGAGTATACAGCGCAATTTCTTCTCCGTTATTATCCAGAAATCCACTGTTAAATGGCAGAGAGGCAATTCCAAAAGTGTTAAAAACGGCGGTTGGATTGGCTGCCAGTACCAAATATTCTCCAGGGTTCATATCCACTGCAGGGAAAGTATAGTCAAAACCTTTAAAATAATAGCCTTCCAGTTTTACCGGATGATCTTCGTTATTGTACAGCTCAACAAATTCAAGGCTGTCGGTATCGGTT
>RZYD01000632.1 GCA_009930445.1 Bacteroidia bacterium
TTTAATACGGTGTATGTTCCAAAACAAAATATTGATAAATACGTTGGAGAGTCATCTTATTTGACGCGATTGTGGAACGATGGCACATGGGGAAGGGAAAGTACTTACAAGTCAGGTTTAAATATCGGTGAAGGGCGAATGTTTTACGGTAATCTGAATCTGCAGTACAACTTCTTCAGCTCAATGCATGAAAAACGCCTGAAAAATGAGACCCGCAAATTTGTGGATGTATTTGACCCGTACATCATTGTTGGAATAGGAATGACAAGTATGTATGAAACAGATGCCAAGGCACACAACTATTTATCGCAACAAACAGGAATTGGTTTTAATTTCTGGTTTCAAAAAAATGTATCTGTTTATGCGGAAGGAGCTTATGAGTTTATGCCCAAACGGGATGATTATCTTGCTTTCAAATTTGGTTTGAAAGTTCGCTTTGGTAAAGATAAGGATATTGACAAAGACGGAATACCCAATGCGAAAGACGAATGCCCGGAAGAAGCAGGGCCTAAGGAGAATAATGGATGTCCTCCGATTCCTGACAGTGATGGCGACGGCCTTACCGATGATGTGGATAAATGTCCTGATGAACCTGGTTTACCCGAGTTTCAGGGATGTAACGACCGTGATGGCGATGGCGTGGCCGACTATGAAGACAGTTGCCCCGACATGAAAGGCCCGAAAGAGTTTAATGGATGCCCTGACCGCGATGGCGACGGCGTTTCCGACTTTGAAGACAGTTGCCCGGATCAGGCCGGCCCAAAAGAGTTTAAAGGCTGCCCGGATCGTGATGGCGACGGCATACCGGATCCCGAAGACAAATGCCCTGATATTGCCGGTTTGCCTGAATTCGATGGTTGCCCGGATCGGGATGGGGATGGAATCTCAGATCTCGTTGATTCATGCCCCGATGAGGCAGGATTGGCCGAATTTAAAGGTTGCCCCGATACAGATGGCGATGGAATTCCCGATAAATCCGACAATTGTCCGGAAATTGCAGGAATCCCTGAAGAAAATGGTTGTCCTAAAGAAGTAGTGGAAGAAATTGAAAAACAACTTTCTTTTAACGCACAGAATATCTACTTTGAATCCGGAAAATCTATTATCCGTCCGATCTCTTATCCGAACCTGGACAATATCCTGAAAATTCTTAATGATTTCCCGAATATCCGTCTGAGAATCGAAGGACATACGGATAACACCGGAGGACGTGATTTGAACCTTAGCCTGTCAGAAGACCGTGCCTTTGCGGTTAGAAACTATTTTACTGAAAGAAGTATCGACCCATCACGCTTTGTAGTGAACGGATATGGTCCTGACCGTCCTGTAGCCACCAATGAAACCAGTGATGGAAGAGCCAAAAACAGACGGACTGAAATACATCTTATTAAAGACTAAAACTAGCTTATTCCATTATGAAAGCCCGGTTTACTTCCGGGCTTTTTTTATGCAATGCTATACGAAAAACGAAAACAGGAGGGAAGTTGTTTT
>RZYD01000633.1 GCA_009930445.1 Bacteroidia bacterium
TTTTTAGTGATTCTGGTTTTAACAACCGGGTTACTGGCAAAGGCAGCACCTGATGAAGGAATGTGGCTGCCAATTTTTGTTGAACGCCTCAATTACGAAGAAATGCAGGCCATGGGGCTTAATCTTTCTGCAGAGGAAATATACAGCATCAATAACTCAAGTCTTAAAGATGCCATTGTAAACTTTGGAAACTTCTGTACCGGAGAAATTGTCTCCCCCGAAGGATTAATTCTTACCAATCATCACTGCGGCTATGAGGCCATCCAGTCGCATAGTTCCATCGATCACGATTACCTGACCGACGGATTCTGGGCTATGTCAAAGGAAGAAGAACTACCCAATAAAGGGCTTACGGCCACGTTTTTTGTCCGTATGGCTGATGTTACCCTTGAAGTTTTGGCAGATGTTACCGACGAGATGACGGAAGCAGAACGCTCAAAAGTGATTAAGGAGGCCATGAGTACCCTCGAAACTGCCGCCAGTGAAGAAGGAAAGTATACGGCCGAAGTAAAAGGCTTTTTCAATGGCAACGAATACTATCTTTTTGTTTATGAAGTATATAATGATGTACGCCTTGTAGGTGCACCTCCTTCCGCTATCGGAAAATTTGGCGGAGATACCGATAACTGGATGTGGCCACGCCATACCGGTGACTTCAGTATGTTTCGCGTGTATACAGCACCGGATGGCTCCCCTGCTGAATACAGCGAAGAAAATGTGCCAATGGTTGCAAAACGCCATCTGAAAGTATCAACAAAAGGCATTGAAAAAAATGATTTTGCCATGATCTGGGGTTATCCGGGAAGCACCGATCGCTACCGGACTTCCTGGGGAATTGACCTGACACTGAATCAAATCAATCCAGCCATTGATGTAATGGGTGAAGTTGTTCTTTCCAAAATGAAAGAAGGAATGAACCAAAACGATGAGGTTCGCATTATGTACGCTTCAAAATATGCACAAATTGCAAACCTCTGGAAAAATAAAAAAGGAGAAAGCCGCGGCCTTAAACGCCTGAAAGTCTTCGATAAAAAAAAGGAAATCGAATCGGAATTTGCAAAATGGGTCGCTGAAAACCCGGAAAAACAAGAAAAATATGGAACCGTTTTAGCAGATTTTGAAAATGCATACCAATTAATTTCCGAAAAAGGAAACGATGCCGTAATGTGGAATTTACAACTGGGCCTGTTTGGTTGTCAGGCCTTTATTATTCCTTTCCAATTCAAAAAAACAGAACAGATTCTTTCTCAAAAACTAAAAAAAGATGAATTGAATACTGCCCTCGAGCCCATTATGGAAACTATTGAAGCCGTTTACGCTGAATATGACCCCGCAACTGAAAAAATGATCTATACCGGCGTTCTTAAAAAACTTAAAGAAGTATTACCTAATGATCAGCTTCCCGACATCTATAACCTGATTAATGACAAATATAAAGGGGATATTGATGCCTTTACCGACGAGGTATTCAAAAAATCAGTCTATGCCTC
>RZYD01000634.1 GCA_009930445.1 Bacteroidia bacterium
AATGCGAAACAAGAAATGCGTACTTTTACCAAACAGCAAACAGCACGCAAAACATTGGAAATATACCAACAAGTAATTTTGGAATCCTATTAAACTCTATTCATGCAGGACTGGCTGGTAATTGTTAACCCGAACGCCGGGAAGAAGAAAGGCGAGAAAGACTGGAAAAAAATCAGCGCTTTGATGGTAAAATACAACATTCCGTTTAAGGCCCTCTTCACCCGTCACCCAAACCACGCCGTAAAATTATCCCGCATATACATCCGGAAAGGGTTTAAAAAAGTGCTGGTGATTGGGGGTGATGGCACACTAAACGAAGTGGTAAACGGGATTTTTCTACAGAAACGATTTGATACGACAGATATTCTTATAGGGCTTATCCCGGTAGGCACGGGCAACGACTGGGCAAGAACCTACGGCATACCCCGCGATTATGAGCAGGCAGTAAAGGTTATTGCGGAAGAAAAATTTTTTATTCAGGATACCGGAAAGGTGGAATATATGCACGAAGGGAAAAAGCGGTTCCGCTACTTTTTGAATAATGCCGGAATGGGTTTTGACGCCAGCGTAGTTGAAAAAGCCAACCGGCAAAAAGAACAGGGCCGGGGCAATTCACTAACTTACCTGCTAAACCTTCTAACAACCATGTACCAGTATAAAACCCTGCCTGGAACCGTTTATATCGGGAAGGAACCCATGAAACTGAAAATCTTCTCGTTCTGTGTAGGAATTTGCCCCTGGGCCGGAAATGGAATGAAACAACTGCCCCAGGCTATTCCGGATGACGGCAAATTTGATATCACACTCATCCGCCCGATCTCAAAAATGAAAATCGTAAAAAACATTAAAAAATTATATGATGGCAGTTTTATAAAACTGCCGGAAGTGATAATGCACCGGAGTGATAAACTATCAATTCAAAGTCTGAAGCCCATATATCTTGAAGTTGACGGAGAATCGCTGGGCCATACCCCCATACGGTTTGAGGTTATTCCAGCCAGTTTAAAGGTAATTTACAACCGGCTAACCTGGAAGGAAGATCAATCGTAATACTATTTTTGGCTACAGAAGAAGAAAAAACAGATTACGGGTCAACCCATCGCCCGCTGTTTTTTATTAACTGAACCAGTTTTTCCACTGCAATTTCTTCAGGAACGTTATTTTCAACCATCGTACTGCCTTTAAACAGTGCCACTTTTGCATTTCCGGCACCTACATAGCCAAAATCGGCATCGGCCATTTCGCCAGGGCCATTCACGATACATCCCATAACGCCAATGGTAAGCCCGGTAAGATGCTGCGTGGCTTGCTGTACATCGTGTAGTGCTTTTGCAATATCGAAGCGTGTGCGTCCGCAGGAAGGACAGGCCACAAATTCTGCTTTGGATATACGGGCCCGGGAGGCCTGCAACACCTCCAGCAGTACTTCGGCCAATTCATCCCGCTGGAGTACATCCGACGTGGCTACTATTCCATCGCCCAGTCCATC
>RZYD01000635.1 GCA_009930445.1 Bacteroidia bacterium
CAACTGTTTTCGATCGACTCGCCCCCTTCAGTCGCTTAAGCCGTACTTTAGACGGGCAACTAAATCATATATCTGACCTGTTTTCCGGACACCGTTGGAATGACTCGCAAGGGGACAGGCTATTATTCCTTGGGCACGACAGGACAAATCGGTTTGCTTTTAAGTTGGGTTGTGGACAACACGCACGTAGTGGCATAGAAGGACATACATAATATATATTCATGTACGCAATTTGCTCCAATATTTTACGCAAGACAAGAAATACACCCAAAAACTTCGCCGGATCCAACAAATCCAGCTTGTTCGCTGATTTTGAGCCGTTTTTTGATATACCCCACCCGCAAAATGAAAAAATGACTCAAAAAATCCCCCTTCTCCCCGAAAACAGCCCTACGCCGTCGATTCGAGCGGTTTAAATGCGCCCAAACTTGCCGAAAGACCACACAACCACTTTCTTCCCGCCTTTTGGGCACTTTCCGCGATGTTTTCCAGCCTTCCCGACACCCGATAGAACAAACGACCATACTTTTCGACCGTATTCAGCCAGTTATCCGCATCAATCTGCATCAATTCCAAAATCGGCAACAGTTTTGCATCAATTTGCCCCTTTTTACCAGTAGCCAAACGCCTCCCCGTCAAATCCACCAACTCCAAATACTCATCAACCGTCAATTTATACTCAAAAAACAACGTTTCATCGACCGGAACCAGCCAATCCGCCCGTTTTGACGCCACTAATTCTTCATCATGCGCAAATCTGTGTAAATCTGTGTCATCTGTGGATAAAAACTCCCTCATTATCGCCTTTTCAGCCGCCAAACGCTCATAAACGCTCGTAAATACCGAATCTTCCAGCGATTCCGCCATTTTTGCCCTCACCGGATTCAAATCAACATACGCCATACACGTCAAAATCGCCGATTCATCCAACAAACGCTGACACTTAAACCGTCCCTCCCAGAAATGCCCCTTACACTCGTCTTCCTTGTTCGATTTCCGCGCAATAAACTCATTTATCGACCGCATAAACCAACTAATATCACTCAGACGCTCCCGCAAAATAGCCACACGCCCCTCTTCCGCCAAAACCGACACAACATCTTCCGGCCGCGTCTCATACACATACGTCCCATCCTCCAAAACATGCCGCTTCGGATACACCGTCAACCAACGCCGTACAACATCCTCATCACTCCACCCCTTCTCACGATCCACATCATTGCGCAAAACCACATGAAAATGATTACTCATCACCGAAAACGCCAAAATATCCACCGCAAAAGCCTCCGACATCGCCTTCAACCGATCCCGAACCCAGTCCCGCCGATATTCATAACTTTTCCCCGTCCATTTATCAAATCCACACAAAAATGCCCGCCGTACACATCGCGATATGCAATGATACGTCCCCGACGCCCCATAATCTATGATTTCTCGTCTCGCTATCGTCATATTTTTACCTCGTGCGCAAATACAATCACAAAAA
>RZYD01000636.1 GCA_009930445.1 Bacteroidia bacterium
ATTCATGATTTCAAAGGCATTGGTTGCGCCCGCATTCAAACGCAGGGTACCGAAATCATTCCCGGCATCCACCGTTGCTGCCGCACCGCTGGCCACCACATTCGATGACGGACCGAGAATCTGCATTCCCGGAGCGTTGTAGGTAAAGGCATTGGATACCACGATCCATCCGAAGGTTTCCGAATGAATCACAGCACTGCCGGAACCTACGCCGCCGCTGCCGGCCGTTACCACGATCTGGGTGGAACCGGAAACGCTGTCCACGATGGTGGTCACGCCGCAGAGGGTTACGCCCAGAATGTCGGACAGCGTGCCGCTGCTGAGATTCGTTCCGGTCAGCACCACCTGCACACCGCCTGCGCCACCGGCCTCGGCCGGATTCAGCTCATCCACTGTACCCGCAGGATTCACCGTATAGGCGTTATGCAGGAGCGTTAATCCCAGCGATGTCGACTGCAATGAGATATCATAAAGACCCTCGCTCATGGCAGGAATCAGCAGCTGCACGCTGTTGCTGGTCTGCGACTGGATGGTCGCCGGCACACCGCCCAGCAACGCATTGGTGATATCCGTTCCGCTGCCCAGCGTCAGATTGGAAATGGTCAGCAGACCGCCTGCCGCCGGACCGTCCATCGCCGACAGCGTATTCGACGGAACAAACCCGATCCCACCCAGATGCAGTGTAAAGGGCGAAACAGGACTGTTATTCTGCATGGTTGCAACGCCGCTGAAACGTCCCTGCAGCTGCGGTGCAAAGACCGCATTAAAGGTGGCTGCGGATTTGGCATTCACCACCGTGGGCACATGATCCAGACGAATCGCCACATTGGTCAGTCCCGACAGGACAACCGAGGAAATCACCAGATTCTGATCGCCGTTGTTGGTGATGCTGAAGGTATTGGTCAGCACGGAACCCAGTTTATATCCCTGGAAATCGGTGCCCTTGTTCAGCGAGATCGCCGACCCGCTGACAATCGTCGTTCCGTTGGTGCCCAGCACCGTCAGTCCCGGAGCCGCCAGAACCGTATACTGATTGGTCAGAGTGGGTGTCGCCGACCAGTCGGCATCGCCGGGTTCGCCGGCACTGATCGCCACCGTTCCCACACCGGTGAAGGTCATGGTGTTTCCGGAAAGGGATGCGGGGCCGGAAACCACGGCATAGGTTACGGACTTGCCGCTGGACGCTGTCGCGGAGAGCGTCACCTCTTCGGATACCCCGAAGGAGGTGCCGTCGACGGGTGTGAATCCGCTGATGACCTGCGCGGCCTGAACCGCCGTCACCTGCTGTGTGTTCGCGGTCACAAAGTAATTTTCATCCTGCGCCTTGGTGGCCACCACGGTGACGATGCCCGTGCCGGATTTCACCCACAGACGCGGGCCCACCAGGATTTCGCCGGGACCTGAAGTCACCGCAAAAGTTACGCCGCCCGTGCCCGATCCGCCGGAGGTGGTCAGCGACTGCAAGGCATTGTATGCCATCACATTG
>RZYD01000637.1 GCA_009930445.1 Bacteroidia bacterium
TTTACTCAGCACCTCGAGTAACACTTTAATATCGTGAAAATGCAGTCCTGTGGTGGGTTCATCAAGAATGTAAAGTGTTTTTCCTGTGTCGCGCTTTGCTAATTCAGAGGCCAGCTTTACGCGCTGTGCCTCTCCGCCTGAAAGTGTTGTTGAAGACTGACCCAGCGTGATGTAGCCAAGCCCCACGTCCTGAAGCGTTTTTATTTTTTTCAGGATGGAAGGGATGTTTTCAAAAAAATCAACGGCCTGATTAATAGTCATATCGAGTACATCACTGATGCTTTTACCCTTAAATCTAACTTCCAGGGTTTCCCGGTTATATCGTTTTCCCTTGCAGGTTTCACAGTGTACCTGAACATCGGGAAGGAAATTCATTTCGATCACTTTCATGCCGGCGCCCTGACACGTTTCGCAACGACCCCCTTTGACGTTAAAGCTGAACCGCCCGGGTTTATAACCTCTGATCTTTGCTTCCGGCAATTCGACAAACAATTTCCGGATATCGCTGAAAACCCCGGTGTATGTTGCCGGATTAGACCGTGGAGTCCGGCCAATGGGTGATTGATCGATTTCTATCACTTTATCAATATTTTCCAATCCTTTCAGAGAGGAGAAAGAGAGTGGTCTTTTTTCAGAGCGATATAAAATACGGCTAATTTCCGGATAAAGGGTTTGATTGATAAGTGATGATTTTCCCGATCCGGAAACGCCGGTAACGCATATAAATTTCCCTAACGGTAAAGTGAGTGTTATATTTTTCAGGTTGTTTCCACTTGCACCTGCAAGAATAATTGATTTTCCATTCCCTGCTCTTCTGTTATTTGGAATATGAATTTTTTCTTCTCCATTAAGATAGCGACAAGTCAGGGAGTTGCAATGCATAAATTCGGAGGGAGTACCCTGTCCGACAATTTTTCCGCCATGAACGCCTGCTCCGGGCCCCACATCAACAATATAGTCGGCCGATTGGATCATTTCTTTATCGTGTTCGACAACAATAATTGAGTTTCCAATATCGCGGAGATCTTTCAGTGCATGAATCAGTTTTATATTATCGCGTTGGTGCAACCCAATACTGGGTTCATCCAGAATATAGAGTACACCCACAAGCTGTGATCCGATTTGTGTTGCAAGGCGTATTCGCTGGCTTTCGCCTCCGCTGAGGCTACCCGCCTGGCGGTCGAGCGTAAGATAACTGAGCCCCACATCAAGCAGAAACCGAGTACGGGTTTTCAATTCACGGAGAATTTCATAAGCAATGGCATTTTGCCGGTCGTCGAGAACATGCCCGGCGTGGTCAAACCAGGCATATAATGTTTCCAGATCCATTTGCGCCAGTTCGCTAATGTTTTTTTCATCAATTTTAAAAAACAAGCTCTCTTTCTTTAATCTAAGTCCATGGCAATCGGGGCATTCAGCCTGATTCATAAACCCGGAAGCCCATTTTCTAATCCCTTCACTGCCGGTAATATCGGCCTGATTTTTA
>RZYD01000638.1 GCA_009930445.1 Bacteroidia bacterium
TCCGCAGATCAAAGAGCGGGAAATTTTCGCACATTGGTTGGTCTCATGTGCCAGGGCAAAACGGAATTTGATCATGTCCCTTTTTGCCTCCGGCTATGGCTGGCGTTAGCCATAAAGGAGTAAGTTGTAATGCTTAGATATTTTGTTGGTTGTGTATTGTTGATAGTCGGAGCAAATGCAAGTGCTGAGCTGGTAATCACATCTCCAAAAGAAGTTTGCAATATCCTTAAAGGCTCAGGCTTGTCGACAATGGAATGGAGAGATAATTATGGCTATGAATGCAGTAGTAGATATAAAGAAATAGGTTCTGGAAATTATTTTGCAAACAATCTTGCCTATTATGTGGATGGGATTAAATCTGCTGCGAATCAAGCAAAGCTTGTCCTTAACGTAAACAACAAATCACAGGCATCAACTGCAATTACCGAATTGCTTGATTCTGCAGAATTGCTTTCAATCAAGCTTGCTGGCGAGGAATTGCCTCAAACAATAAAAAACGCGATTACTAGCGGTACTCCTACTTCGGCCACAGTTGGTAACACATCAGTTGAAGTAACGCGAGATGATTGGCCTACTGGCAAAGGCTACGAGATACACGTAATTTTTAAGTGACAAATTGGCTAACACGGCGCTCAAAATGGATGCAAATTCCGCTGCGCTCCATTTGCGCCTTTTAGCTCGGCGTTAGACAAAAAACATGATCACAGGGGAGCAAGAAAAATGGGAACTTTACTAAAGGTTGTTGGTGCAATCTGGGCACTGCTCGGACTGGGAAATTTAATCGGGATGCCATGGGCAGAGTCATCTGAGGGAGTATTGACCTTTGGTCTCATGTTTAACATGCTGCTTTTTGTGATACCTGGATTGGTTGTTTATGGCATAGGTTCTGGCATTAAGAAAAGACAAGTTGCATCTGAGGAGGCTGCTTTAGAAAAAAAGAATGATGTTCAGAGCGAGTTGAGTATCGAGGAACGGTTGAGCAAATTGAATGATCTGAAAGAAAAAGCCCTTATTAAGGAAACTGAATATGAAAGTCAGCGAGCCGAAATACTCAAAAAAATATGAGCGTAAATATTTTGTCTAACAAGGCAAATGCACTCGGACGTCAAAAAGCGCCGCTCGTGCCTCGCTCTGCTTTTTGCTGCCGGCGATGTGAGACGTTATGCTCAAAAAGGGTAATTAAACCATGCCGATAAATCATCGAAGATTCCAGGAATCTATAACTCGTGAGCTTGACGTGATTAGAAATCGAGTAAGGGATCTAATCGGTGACGCTCACTGGGGGGGGAAGAAGGTAGGTACAAAGAGGAAATACTCAAAAAAACACTTAGAAAGTTTCTTCCAAATAACGTTTCTGTGGGAAGTGGATTTGTAACTACTGTTGCTGGAGAGGGTGTCCAGAATTATGTGTAAACGCCTTCCTAAAATTCGATCATTCTGTCCTCGAATTGGATGCTGAATCTGGTCAGCGCGGCCTTCCAGTCC
>RZYD01000639.1 GCA_009930445.1 Bacteroidia bacterium
TTCACCAAAAGTTTCATAATCCATAAAGAGATTCAGCACTTCATGATTTTCATCCATCGCATTCACCCATTGACTAAATTTTTCTGCAGTAAGGGGATATTCCGACCAGCCTTTTTCCGAAAAACGAAAAGCAATGTCATCGCTTAATTGATAATTACGCAAAAGGACATTCATTTTTGGGTTATGGGCGCTATGATAGAGGAAATTCGGACTTTTCCAACCCAGCACATGCTTAGCCCCTTCGGTGAGGATGGTCGTATAGCCCAAATCATAAACCATATCAGCAATATCGTCGGAATAAATCAACTCGGTATTTCGGAATGTTGTGGGTTTAACGCCAAATATTTCCTGTACCAATGCGGAATGTTTATTGATTTGGCTGATAAATTCACGGCGGTTTCGCAGTGAGGCCAAGGAATGGCTATAGGTTTCGGCCAAAAACTCTACATGGCCTGTTTTAGCCAGGTCGTGAAAGCTTTTGAGGACATCCGGGGCATACCACCGCAATTGCTCCAAGGCAAGGCCGGTAATAGAAAAGGAAACTTTAAAAGCGCTCCCATAGTTTTTTATCAGCTCCATAAGAAGCTTATTCATGGGAAGATAGGAGCGTTCAGCCACACGGCGCAGGATAAATTTATTCTGATAATCATCGTAATAATTATGATTAACTCCCATATCAAAAAAGCGATAACTACGGAGACGAAAAGGTTGATGTACCTGGAAATAAAAACATAATGACTTCATATTCAATATTTTAAATTATCAAAAAATATTTACAGCAGGGATGCATAAACATTGCGAATTTTATAGGCTGCATCATCCCATTTCAGTGCGTCAACTTCACTTTTCCCATATTTCTTAAATGTGTGGGATAAGGAATGATAATGAACCAGGCCATAAATGGCGTCGGCCATAGCATCGACATCCCAGAAATCTACTTTAATCGCATGTTTCAATATTTCGGACACGCCCGATTGTTTGGAGATAATCACGGGCACATTGGAGCGCATCGCTTCCAGGGGGACGATACCAAAGGGTTCAGAGACGGAAGGCATCACAAATACATCGCTGAGGGCGAACATTTTATCTACGTCGGCACCTTTCAAAAAACCGGTAAAGTGAAACCGGTCGCTAATGCCGAGTTGGGCAACGCGACGGATCAACTTATTCATCATATCGCCCGATCCGGCCATCACAAAGCGCACTTTATCCGAGCGTTGCAATACCTGATAAGCGGCCTCGATAAAATACTCCGGCCCTTTTTGAAAAGTAAGCCGACCGAGAAAAGTAATCACCTTCTCATTTACATTTTTTTTCAGATTCACAAAATCGCCTTCACTTCCGGGTTCCACGGCATTATGAACCGTTACGACTTTATCCGGATCAATTCCATATTTTTCGATCACAATGGCACGGGTAAGGTTAGAAACTGCAATCACCCGATCAGCGGCTTCCATTCCGCGGCGTTCGATATCGTACACCA
>RZYD01000118.1 GCA_009930445.1 Bacteroidia bacterium
GAAGCAAACGGCTTGTATGGTGTGAAAGTATACGATCAACGATTACTTTTTAAACATCTCGTCGGAAACGGTAAGTACTTTACGTCCTTTAGCTCGTCGGCGGGCCAGTACTTTTCTTCCGTTCACTGATTCCATGCGGGATCTGAATCCATGCTTATTCTTCCTTTTACGTACCGATGGTTGAAATGTCCTTTTCATTGCTGTTCAAATTTGGACTGCAAAATTAATCATTTTTTTTTCTTCACCAAATCAGAATCAAAAAAAAGTGCTACACCTGAGAAAATAACAGGAGCAGCACCTTTTCCGTTGTGATTACTTCACGGGGATATTTTTAAGGGTTTCGACCAAAAAGTCCCAGAATTTTTGCACGGTACCGATATGTACTTTTTCATCGGGGCTATGCGGGTACCGAATAGTGGGGCCAAAAGAGATCATATCCCAATGGGTATAAACAGCGCCCAATAAACCACATTCCAATCCGGCATGTATGGCTTTTATTTCGGGAATTTTTCCGTATTTCTCCTGATAAACGCCCTGCATTACCTTCAGGATATCAGAATCGGGATTTGGTTTCCACCCGGGGTATTCTCCGGTAAAGGAGACCTGGGCACCAGCCAGCAGAAAAACACTTCCCATCATCGTACTCAGATCCTTTTTGGCTGAATCCACTGAACTCCGCAGCAGGCAATTGACCACTACTTTATGGTTGTTGATTGTTTTAATAATGGCCAGGTTGGTGGAAGTTTCCACCGTACCCTGCATACTGTCACTCATACGAATCACGCCGTTAGGACAGCCGCAAACTGCATAAATCAATTTTTCTGCTGTTGGCGCATCCATAACAAAACCGGGCATTTCCACAGGGCTGACCTCCACTTTAAGGCCCGGTTCAGTGCGGCTGAGTTCATGTTGGACCACAGCTTCAAAATCAGCAACACACTTTTTCAGTTCTTCTTCACGGCCGTCCGCGATCAAAATTGTTGCATACGCATCGCGGGGGATAGCATTACGCAGACTCCCGGCATCAATTCCAGCAAGGCGAAGCCCAAAATGCTCCAGGCCATGGTACAGATAGCGGAAAAGGATTTTATTAGCGTTGCCCCTTCCGAGGTTGATATCCATACCGGAATGGCCGCCTTTTAGGCCGGTAACAGCAAGTTTAAAAGCCTTTTTCCCGGAAGGAACTGACTCCGGAGTGAAAGTAAATTCAAAATTACCATCAATTCCACCGGCACAACCCACATACAATTCACCCTCATCTTCCGAGTCCATATTAATCAGGATATCGCCATGGAGCATCCCGGGTTTCAGGTTGGAAGCTCCGGTCATACCGGTTTCTTCATCCATAGTAATCAGAGCTTCGAGAGGGCCATGAACGAGGTTTTTATCGGCCAGTACGGCCATTGCAGCAGCCACCCCAATTCCATTATCGGCGCCAAGTGTGGTTCCACGGGCAGTCACCCATTCCCCCTCCACATACGCATCAATGGGATCGCGGGTAAAATCGTGAGGCACGTCATTATTTTTCTGGGGCACCATATCGATGTGCGCCTGAAGAATGACTCCTTTGCGATTTTCCATCCCTTTGGAGGCCGGTTTACGGATAATCACATTGCCCACTTCATCAGCGATAGTCTCCAGACCGAGTTGGTTACCGAAGGCTTTCATATAATCAATGGCTTTTCCCTCGTGTTTCGAAGGCCGGGGGATCTGTGTTAAAGCATAAAAATGCTCCCACAAGGCTGTGGGTTTCAATTTTTTTATTTCTTCACTCATAAGAATAGTATTTAGTAGTTAAAAAAGAGCCCGAAAGCTGTATAATTCTAACACATCTTCCGGGAAAATATTGTCATTGGGAGTCAATTAATGATTGAGCATCACCGGCATGACAAGCATAAGGATATCTTCTTCCGGAAATTCTGAATTTTCAGGATACAGAATTCCTGCACGGTTAGGGGCTGACATTTCGAGGCGTACTTCTTCTGTTTCGATATTACTAAGCATCTCGAGCAAAAATTTTGAATTAAAGCCAATCTCCATATCTTCGCCATGATAGCCGCATTGCAGCCGTTCCTTTGCCTCGTTGCTGAAGTCAACATCTTCGGCGGATAGCGACAAGTCGAGCCCTGTAATCTTCACGCGAACCTGATGGGTCGATTGATTGGCGAAGATGGAGACACGACGCAGGGCAGTAAGGAACGATAAACGGTCGATGGTAAGTACATTGGGGTTTTCGGTGGGAATCACCGCGTTATAATTGGGGTATTTCCCGTCAATCAGACGACAAACCAGATTAAAATTCCTGAAGGTAAAAAAGGCATTCGAATCGTTATACTCTACCGCCACAGGGAAATCATCCGCTGCAAGAATATTTTTCAACTGGTTAAGGGGTTTCTTGGGCAGAATGAGCGAAACATTCTCATCTGCTTTTACGTCATGGCGTGTATATTTCACCAGTTTATGGGCATCGGTAGCCACAAAGGTGATATCGTCGGGGGTAAGTTCGCATAAAACCCCTGACATCACCGGGCGCAATTCATCGTTTCCGGTGGCAAAGATGGTTTTCATGATAGCACGTGCCAGGATATCGGAATTAATCGTTATCGCACTGGTATTTTCAGGCTCGGGTTTTTTGGGGTATTCATCGTGCTTATGGCCCGAAAGTTTAAACTTTCCTTCACCGGCAATCAGCTCTATGGCCATTGTTTCGGTATTGGCATTAAAACTCAATGGGATGTCAGAGAATGTTTTCAGGGTATCCATAAGAATTTTTGCCGGAACCGCCATTATTCCGGGTTCCTCCGCTTTATCGAGCGGAATGGTTACCGACATAGTGGTTTCCAGATCAGAGGCAGTAACCACAAGATATTCATCCTGCAACTCAAAAAGAAAATCATCAAGAATCGGTAATGTATTACTTGAATTGATCACCCCACTGATGGCCTGCAAATTCTTTAACAAGGCACTACTACTTACAATAAACTTCATATCTATTTGTTTTTCAATTTATTACAAAAATAAAGGCAAAGAGCAAAACGAATGAACTTTTCCCTAGGCTAATGTATAAAAATAATCTCAGTATTATGGTGTTGAGTCAGACATCTTTTCAACAAAAGTCGACATTTTATTGGTTGTGGAAATGATATACTGATAAGGTTTTAACTCTTTTTCGCGTTTCAGTTTCCGGTGTTTATCCCGGGTATTGATAATAGCTTCGTTAAACTGCATGCTGGAGCTGATAGCCTGAAGGATGCCATCGGAATAGCTGAAAAAATACCAATTACCATCACCAACGCGAAGTAAAATATTAATAACATCGGCAGATTGATGCCTTACCACCTCCACATATCCTTCCGCATATTTATTAATCTGGCGTTTTCCTATTTTTGAAATACCAATAGGCCCATGGGAAATAAATGAACGGGTGTAGGTATTCCAATACAAATGCAAGTCACTGAAAAGAATTGAATAATCCAGGGCCTCCGGAAACCGGCGGAAGGTTCCATAAAGTGCAATTTCTCCGGCAAGGCGTTCGTAGGTTACCGGATCTACCATTAACGCCAACGCATTAAGGAACTCCTTCCGCGAAAGGCTGACACCCGGCAGTTCGGCAGCGGAAAAGGCTTTACCCATTGCATCAAGTGCATCCGCATTAAAGAAAAAATTTAACCCGCTAAGGAGTGCAAAATCCGTTGAATCAGGAATAATATAATGGGTCGACTTACCAAAATTTTTCATCGTAACCCGATGAAAATCAACCCCTAAGTCGATTTCTCCCTGCCCATCCATCACACAGCGTCTAACATTCAGATTGAGATAATTTCCATTTTCGGGAAAACCGGTATAACGTACCGTATCACGAATACGATACTCTTCCGCAATGTTATCATACGTCATGACCCCGCTGGATTTCAGAATAAAAAAATCAGTTTGTTTTCTAAGTGTTCCAAAAAATACAGGATAAATTCGATTTGCTATAGTTTCGAAAGCCAACCCCGTATAAACCGGCTTATTTTTTACATCAACGAGTGAATCATGAGAGGGTAAACTAACGTTATCCGGGTTAATGGGCTGATTTACCTTTACCCAGGTTTCCTCTTGATAGCAATCCTGACGAAGACGGAATCCTCCATCAAAATTAAGATACTTATCCTTGGAAATCAGCGTAATATCACCATAAAAATCAATTACCGGGCTAACCTGAAACGGCCTGTTTTGAGGGATTTCAGCCTGAGCAGTGATATTTCCGGCTTTGTTGACCGACAATTGAGTAAAAGCAATCGGCTGTACTTCATCAAAGAGATTATAATAATCATAAAATCCGTTTCCAGAAATGGAATTTTTCCCGCGGATTGTGACATCCGCATCATAGATAGTATGGTATTTATGCAAAGAATCAGCAATGATCACAGCCTGACTGAGCGGAGCAATATCGGCATCGCTAAATATGGTAACCAGTCCGTTGCCAGGGAAGAGGGCTCCATCACCAATACGGATCAGTTTCACATCGCCGGCACGAATCACATTCTCATTCAGGTCGTAGGCCGCCTCCAGACAAAAAAAGCGCAACGAATTCTTATCAATAGGCATGGAGACAAATTCCGAACCGCTAAAGTCAATATCCATGAGTTTATGATCGCTTAACGTATCAAGCCCATCCATGCGCATTGCAATATTATTCCGCAAGTCGATACGATTTTTTTCCATATCCCAGTCAAATTCATCCATGAAACAGGAGAATTTATTCACCGGAAATTTTACTACCGATCCTTTTCCGTGGGTACGGAAGAGCCCGGTATGATTAGAAAAATCGATGGAAGAGCTGTACACATAGGTGGAGAGCGCCAGTCCTGAATCATCCAGCGTAGATAATTCCAGCGTAGTAGTATCGGTAACAAAACGATGCGAATAAAACCGAAAACGGTTCGATTGCATGGTAGCATACCCAAACGCTGCCTTTCCATCGCCCATAAGATAATCAGGGGTATAGGTCAGCTGACCGTCGAACCCAAGCCGTCCGTTAAAAATATCAAAAGGCCGCTCTTTTTCATTTCGAATCACCATGGCATCTTGGTAAGGCAGCCAGAGAACCTGCGACTTTGACATTGCTACGGCCGGATATTCCACCGGCCCGGTCAGGCGGGCGATCTGCATGGTGTCGATGGAGGTTGTCATGGAGTCGGGATAAAATAAAAAATCAGCTGAATGCAGGTTGGCCGTAAGGTATTCCAGCTTTCCGTTGCCGTGCATTCCCGCATTACTTAACGACAACCGGTTATAAAAGCGTCCTTTGCCTCCGTATACAGGCAATCCGGTATCCGGGACCGGAGTTTCAAAACCCAGGGAAAAGTCGTTCTGAACCTTCAACGGTTGAACGATATCCGGAAAGATTCCGGCGCTTTCCAACTTTCCTGTAAATTCCAGCTTGTCGGGAACAAACGTATTCAGGCTGTCGAAGGTAAAGGGATCAACGGTATAATAAAAGGCATCACGATCGTATATACCCCCGTGTATTTTATGGTCATCATAATAAACAAAGGCTTTATCCAGGTTGGTAAAAACCGGGTACTGCGGATAATCTTCCAATCCGCTCTTATTAAACGGCATATCAATCATCAGGTACCCGTTTAAATTCTGGATAGCCGTTTGCACCTTTTGCAGTTTTGGATTCCCGTAGGCATCGGTTTCACCTGTGCGGATCATAAAAGTCAGGGAGTCGATCTGAGGAAGATTCAATTTAAATGTATCATATTCGAACAAACAACTATCGGCATAAAAGTCAAGCAACCCGGCTTTTATTAAACCAGAAAAAGTGAAGTCACGACCTTTCTTTAAAACCAGCTCGCGGTTGGCTGGATAGATCACTACCCGCTGTGAATCACTTAAAAAAACCGTAGACACTCCTCGGATTTTCTGATCAAAAGTAGTTAGATCCAGTTCCCCGTGTGTAGTGTTTTTTATTTCGGAAAGAATAGAAAGCACATCATAATCCCGTTTTTTGTTTTTCGATTCCAAAAAATCGTATAAACGTTCTTTGACTTCAATGCGGTCGTTCTCCTGATCATAGTCGAGCAGCCCGTAATTGGCCAGGTTAATAAGTACTGCTTTAGCCTGTTCCTGTGGTTTTCGCCAATATTCTGCAATTTCGTATAGATAAAAAACATTACTCCCGGTTTTGCGTGTATAGTCATCTACCACAACAATGGGGTTTAATTCATCGAGAACCTCAAAACCGTAAAAGCGGTCCTCCGAAAAATAATTCCACGAAACAAATCCGGCTGTACCTTCATTATTTAAGGATTTGACAGCCTGCATTTCCATTTTATCCGCATCGGGATTCCACGATAAGACCCCAAAATACATATCCATTTCATGGAAAGAATCCACAAAGGGGCTTTGTGAAGTACCATCCGGGCCACGGGTAAGGGTGATCTCCCGGTCTTTGTCAAGGTACGACAAACTGACGTTTGGATGGTACACCGAATCGGAGTCGTAATAAAAAACGGCGGAAGCACTTTTTGCAAAAAGGCGGTCATTACGCATCGAAAAGCGTTTCGATTTGACCACCATATAGGGTGCACCGTCCTTTTTTACGGTAAGAACGGCATCCATATACGTACTTCCGGAGCCAATAATTTTCCCGCCTTCCATAGTAAAGCCCCCTTCATAATCAATGTTTTTAAAAATTTCGGGGATAGGAATCCGCACATTATAGGAAAGGAACTTCGGATAAATGGCATTATCCGGTGTGGCATCAGCCAATACTTTTTCGTTCAACTCACCCACTAATCGGCTGTAGCCAAAGAGTTCCCTGTGAATAAAATTCACCGAGTCGATGGAATAATTCACTGTAAATAGTTCGAGCGAATAGTCAGGCAGCAACGCATAAACACTATCCGCGTGATAACCAGCGCGTTCCCATGTAATTCGTCCGCCAGAGCCATCCCAACGATTGGCTTCAAAATAATATACGCCTTTGGTCGAGCGAATGCAGGTGCTGTCGCGGTTGGCATATCCGATCAGGTCAGCTTCATCGTACACCACCCGGATTTCTGGTGCAGCCAAAAGCGTATATTTTCCGGAGGCCTTCCAGTCAATACCCCGGTTACGAAATAAAACCTTTTCGGAAAAAAACAGATTCCAGCGTTGCAAGAGTGCATCAAATTGCCTGACATTACGTGTTGAAATTGATGCTTCCAGCGCCAGATTCCATTGATAAAAATTATCCCAGTCGGGAGTAGTACGATAAAATGTGG
>RZYD01000640.1 GCA_009930445.1 Bacteroidia bacterium
CAGGTGGGTCTTGGGGTCGTCAACCGGCATCCGGCTGTTTTCTGTCATGGCAACCAATAACAGCACAAACGCAGCCAACGCCCCTATCAAATACGAAATTGTGCTATCGAATTGCAGCGTGCTGAAGATGTCGTAAAACGAGGTATGCCCGGTGAAAAGGGCTAATGATCCCATTACAATAAAAAAGGCCGGTTCGATCAACATTGAAAACAAGGCCTCACGACTGGCGCCCATGCCTTCGAAACTACTTCCGGTATCCAGCGCCGCAATGATCATTAAAAATTTCCCCACACCTAAAATGTAGGCAAACATTACAAAATCCCCTTCAAAGGATATTATCCCCGGTAAATGGCCGTGTGGTAACATTAAAATGGCCATAATGACCGAAGCAAGATACACGGTGGGCGCTATTCTGAAGAGCTGGCTTGTTGTTGTGCTATATACCGACCCTTTGCGCAGTAGCCTGATAATATCTTTTATGGGTTGCAGAATACCCGGCCCTTTTCGCCCCGATGCAAGGCTCTTGGTGCGCACAACTATACCCATAAAAAAAATACTTGCGCAAAAAATGATAACTAAACTTACCATACTATAATTGATTGATAAACTTACCAAAATTGTTGATGATGGAAATAATTAATGGAAATAAAGATACCAGTGTGATAAACAAAAATCCATAAAGAATATAATACTGTATATTCCCATTCTGAATAAAAACAAACCGGTTAAGTAATTTTTTATACCAGGAAACTGGTTTGTCGATCAGCCAGGTTTCGAGTTTGTCGAAAGGATGGGTGAATTGATAGATTTTATCGGGGTAAAGAGTTTTAGCCCATTTTTTTTCTTTATGAATCGAAAGAAGGGGCTCTGCCAGCTTTCTGTAACTGCGGATAAATGAAGATGCCGTGTATTGTGCCTTGGGTATGCTGCCTGTATATCCGCAACTCCAGGTTTCATATTCGCACGATGCTTTACTTCTCATCCTTTTTTTCCGTATAAAATGAAATGCCAGAATGATTAAAATAAAACCAAACGAGACCCCTCCAACAACGGCAATGTTTTGGATTGTCGGGGCAACGCTGTTCATCGGAATTATCCTACTCCCCATCATAAACAATGTGGTGACTTGTACCAGTGTATCCGAGAAGAGAAAGGGTAAAACACCAATAAGCAGTATGGCAGAAGCGATGACATATAAGGGAACAACAGTAAGAGCGGTTTCTGTTTTTTCTGTTTTCGTGTGGCTACGGTTGTTTCCTAAAAAAACCACCCCAAAGGCTTTCGTAAAACAAATCAGAGCCAGTCCGCCAATGAGCGCCAACCCTATGATCGAAAACAGCATAACCAACGTAAAAAGGAAATGGTTGGTCTGTAATCCGGTAAAAAAACCTTTGTAAAGGATAAATTCTGAAACAAAACCGTTAAAAGGGGGCAAACCACAAATGGCTAACGCGGCAATCAGAAATAACCAGGTGGTAT
>RZYD01000641.1 GCA_009930445.1 Bacteroidia bacterium
GGTCCAAATATCTGTAAACAGATCGAAATTATTGGTGTATTTGCGCATCAGCTCTTCCGACTGGGCGAAAGTGTGGCTTGTTACGACTACAAAAAAAAGCAAAAAGAATACATTGGTTTTCATAAAATTGTATTTATCGTGCAAAAATATAAATTAATGACTTGAAAAACGGATTAAATACAAAACGTACAATATTTAACGATAGTATTTCATCTGTTGAATCTCCTGAAAGACGGCAGCAGGCAGAAGAGAGGCAACGTCACGGTTAGTTTTAATCCGATTCCGAATTTCTGTGGCCGAAATATCGATCACCGGTGCATGGATCAGCATCCCATTTGTAAATTCTGAAAGATCAGGAACCTCCGTGCCACTGCGGGGATAAAACAGGATGGGATGATATTTTAGAATGGTTTTATAATTTTTCCATTGTCTGAACCCCGACACCTGATCTGTACCCAAAAGCAATGAAAACCTGGTATCAGGATACGTTTTTCTAAAAATATGCAAGGTTTCAGCAGTAAAGGACGGAGTTGGAAGTGAAAATTCGACTGCGCAGGCGTGCAAGTGCGAAGACGATCTCACTGCGAGTTCGACAAGATGCAGCCGGGCTTCTTTCGCGAGCAGTTCAGACGCACATTTGAAAGGACTTTGCGGCGAAACAACAAAAAGTACTTCGTCGGCAAGGTTCTGGTGAACCACAAATTCAGCAATAGCAAGATGGGCATTATGTATAGGATTAAAGGAGCCGAAGAAAAGAGCTTTTTGCATGGTTATTAGTTTAAGAAATCCGAAACCTCGCTAATTGCCTTATTTACAGCATCTTCCAAATAATCATTTACAATAACCACATCAAATTGTGGGGCAAAAGTTAGTTCATACGCGGCCTTTTCCAACCGTTTTTTGAGGCTCTGGTCATCTTCTGTTTCGCGTTTTCTAAGGCGATCGGCAATAGCTTCAACCGATGGGGGCATCACAAAAACTGCCAGAGCCCTGTTACCGTATTGCTTTTTAATATTCAACCCGCCAATTACATCCACATCAAAAATAATATGCTTACTCAGGCTCCAAATCCGTTCCACTTCACTTTTCAGGGTTCCGTAATACTGGCCGGAGTATACTTCTTCCCACTCCACAAATTCATTGCGTTGAATTTTCCGGCGAAATTCTTCGGCGGAAAAGAAATAGTAGTCATGCCCGTGATGTTCATGGCTTCGTGGAGGCCGGGAGGTAGCCGAGACAGAAAATTCGAGCGGGAGGCCTGCCTGGAGGAGCCGGGATACGATAGTGGTTTTTCCTGATCCCGACGGAGCTGATAAGATGACCAGTTTCCCCTTCATTGCTATAAAATATTTGCCAGTTGTTCTTTTATTTTTTCCAGTTCATCCTTCATTTGAACGACAATTTTCTGAATGGTCGATTCATTGGCTTTTGATCCCAGGGTATTAATTTCCCGGCCGATCTCCTGACTAATAAAC
>RZYD01000642.1 GCA_009930445.1 Bacteroidia bacterium
GGCGTTCTGCTTCAGCACGACGACGTTCTTCCTCTTCAATCTTCTTTATCAGTTTTGAAATTACAGCCATCCTTTCCGTTTCCGGCAGAGCAGCAAGCCGCTGCAGGCTGTCCTGCGTCTGTACTTCCACTAAATTTTCAACCAACTCCGTGAGCATGGAGGTGGTTTTTCGTAACGTAATGATATTAGGATAATCATCGGGTATCGACTGCATCGCTGTATCATAATAGGCCTGTGCATTGGGGTAATCCTGAGCGTTAAAATAAATACCCGCCAGTTCGAGCGAAGATTTCGAGCGTTGATAATTATTATCTGTACTTGAGGCTACCGAACGAATAAGATTCTCTTTAAACAAAGCTGTATCCTTGTCCCTGCGGGCAATTTCAGCTAAAGCATAGTAAATCTGATCGTTGTAATCTTCGTTTTTCGGATCATTAAGCAACTTATTTAATTGCTTCAATACCATTGACTTATTCCCCTTTTCTGCATCATACGACTGAGCCAGATTGATTCGTGCATTAAAGCTCATCTCATATCCCGGATTACGTTTAATAACCCGACCAAAATATTCAGTAGCCAACTCCAGATCGCCTTCCTGTTGATAGATCTGCGCCAGGATATAAGTTAACCTTGTTTTTAAATCCCGGTTCCTGTTAAAAATAATAGCATTTTCAAGGTGTTTTTTAGATTCCGCGTACCGATCCTGCATAAGATAGTACTCGGCATACACCAGCGGAAACAAACGAATAACAGAAACAGGTACCTGGTGTTGATCGATCAAAGGTTGCAATTGCTGAAGAAGGGTCAGGGACTTTTCAAATTCTCCCATCTGATTGTAGGCCCGGATCATCCAAAGCTGCGCTTCAGCTCCAATAGCAGGCGTATAGGTTTTGGTAACATACTCAAATGTACGACGGGCTTTTAAATACTCTTTTTTATAAAAATAAGCCTGTCCGATCAGCAGATAACAGTCGTCAATCCATTTCACCTGCTCCTTTTTGTCAAAAACCATCGAATGACGCTGGATCATTATACTGGCCTTTTCAATGGCTTTATCCATATAGGGAGCCAGAGAAGCCGCCTCCTGTTTATCTCCATAATAAACCACCGGTAAGACAAAAGAATAATTCTCACGGGCATTAAACTCCAGCTCATTCACCCCCTGACGAAAACTTTCCCTGCCATTCCAATACCCATTGTAATGGGTATTCAGATTATGAAAAGTACGGCGGAAGGGAGTATTTTTTTTGGTACTGCAGGAAAACATCATGACAGTCAATACCAGAAACATCGCGATCCGGCCAATTTTACGGAAGTTTTCTTTTCTGCTCAAGGTAAAAATCTCTATTACTAATAGATTAACTACTTCTGTGCAAAAATATTTTATTTTTCCGAAATCAAAGGACGATTATCACGATTCTTATTCTGTCACCGCATTTTTTCCGATATTTGCAACACATAATCATTCCACCCT
>RZYD01000119.1 GCA_009930445.1 Bacteroidia bacterium
TCAGAAAAGGACATCCCAAACAATGGAATCGCCATCAACGCTCCCATCAAATTAAACAACAATCCGCAGATTAACAACAGCAGTAAAAAAAGAAGAAACGCTTTAAACGGATGGCTTTGACCTGTCAGTAAGGGATTCGGCATGTATCAGATGTTTTGTACCTTTGCGCAAAGGTAGCAAAAAGGCAAAGTATACACCATATACCCCATCATTTTACCTATGCAAATCGGCTCCGTTACATTTGAACAGCCTCCAGTTATGCTGGCACCACTGGAAGATATTACCGACCTGCCTTTTCGGCTGATCTGCAGAGCCTATGGAGCAGATATGGCCTTTACCGAATTTATTGCCTCGGAGGGGCTGATCAGAAATGCACAGAAAAGCACCCTAAAAATGGACCTCCATAACGATGACAGGCCGATAGGAATTCAGATTTTCGGGCACGATTGCGAATCCATGAAACAGGCAGCCCTGATGGCCGAAGCCGCAAAACCTGACCTGATTGACATCAATTTTGGGTGTCCGGTAAAAAAAGTAGTAAATAAAGGCGCCGGCGCAGGAATGTTGCGTGATATACCCAAAATGATTGCCATTACCAAAACCATAGTTCAAGCCGTTTCGCTGCCCGTTACCGTAAAAACACGCCTGGGATGGGACGAACAGAGTAAATCGATTGTTACGGTGGCAGAACAATTGCAGGATGCCGGAATTCAAGCCATTACCATCCATGCCAGAACCCGTTCGCAAATGTACCGCGGTGAAGCCGATTGGTCGTGGATTGGAAAAGTTAAAAATAACCCCCGGATGCATATTCCTGTTATCGGTAACGGTGACATCACTTCCGGGCCAATCGCGAAAAATATGCTCCTTACCTACGGCGTTGACGGGATAATGGTGGGAAGAGCAGCCATTGGATATCCCTGGATATTTGCCGAAATAAAACATTACCTGCATTCAGGAACAGAACTGCCTCCACCGAATCTCGCAGAACGGGTGGCCGTGTGCCGGAAACATATAATGCACGAAATACAACGTAAAGGAGAACGTTTGGCCATCATTGAAATGCGGAAAACCTATAGTCACTATTTTAAAGGAAAACCGCATTTTAAACCCTTCCGGATACGACTGGTGGAAGCGGATACAGCACAAACGCTGTATGCCCTTCTCGACGAAATTGCAGCACTCCCCGACCCGGAATTTAATTAAGTAATTACAAATCAGGCCCAATCGATGCCAGAGGCAAGATGCAACACCTGAAAACCCAACGAAACGGCAGCATCGGTATTCGCTTTTGAATCATCGATAAAAAGCGTTTCTTCCGCATGCAATTCTTTTTCCTTAAGAATATAATTAAAAATAGCCGGATCGGGTTTACGTAAACCGATATGATGAGAAAACCAGGCCCGCTCAAAAAGCGCTTCCCAGCCTTTATACCCGTATTGTTGAACAAACCGGCGGGTATAGAACTGGTAATGGATTTCCGAGGTATTGGAAAGCAGAAAGATACGGTAATGATTCTTCAAAGCCTCCAGGGCTTTAATACGATGGGGTGGAATATCGAGTATCATAGCATTCCAGGCAGCATGAATCTGCTGGTCGCTAACCGGATTATTAAGGAGTACCCGCATCCGGTCACAAAACTCGGCAGGAGAAAGCTCACCGCGTTCAAATGCAGGCTCCAGGCTATATTCCGACCATTGCTCAAAAGAAATGGGGGCATTCGGACCACGCAGTGCACTAAAGGCAGCAATAGAGGCTCCTATGTTCAGATTAATAATCACTCCTCCAAAATCAAAGAGGATATTCTTTACGGAATCAGCAATCACCATCATAGCACAAAAGTAGGGTAAAATGGCAAAAGAAATTGGAAATATTACAAAAACAGTTAACTTTGCGCTTCTAAAAACAGAAAACGCCGGCAGCAATGCCATGGGCCTATAGCTCAGTTGGTTAGAGCACCTGACTCATAATCAGGTGGTCCCTGGTTCGAGTCCAGGTGGGCCCACTTAATAATCAGCCACTTACAGCGACAAGAGCAGTAGGTGGTTTTTTATTTGCCCAACAATTTGCCCAACAATTCGGGTTTTATTTTTGACGAATTTCACGATCCTTCAGAGTAATTCTTACCTTTGGCTGAAATCCTAAACCAAATAATATGAAATCAAACTCTGATGTGTTCTTAGATGCATATAATGAAATTGACCATGATCTCAGAGTCAGAAGTGGTGCAAATAAATACGTACCATATTCGAAGCTCATTAATGATTCTGATAATAAAATTGTCCGGCTACATTCTGAGAAATTACGATCATATGGTGACCTTAGGAATGCCATTGTACATAACCCCAAAAAGGATAACCTTGTGATTGCAGAACCTCATCCAGAAGTAGTAGAAGATATTGAGAAGATCAAGGATCAATTACTGAACCCAGTAAAAGTTATCCCGAAATTTGGCATAAAGGTGAAACACCTGAACTTGAATGATAAAGTCTATGACCTCCTTAAGCTAATAGCGGACCATGATATTTCACAATTTCCTATTTTTAATGCAGAAGATACAGAAGTTGTTGAGATTGTAAATACCAACACTGTTTCTCGCTGGTTATCCAATGTTCAAAGTGACCAAGGCCATCTTGCTGAATTAGATGTACCTATTGAGAGTTTACTCGTTGCCATTGAGGTGAAGGAGAATTTTCGCTACCTGTCAAAAACCAGTAACGTTTATGATGCATATGACCTGTTCATGAAAAACGTCCAATCAAAAGGCTATAATTTGGATCTCATCCTAATAACTGAGAATGGTAAGAGAGCTGAGAGTATTTTGGGAGTTATTACCTTCCAGGATATTATAAAATTAGTAAATGAGATTTTTTAAATCAGGGTAGCATTATGAGAATTTAATGTTATGGTTGGTTATTGAACTTTCAACGATTTTTTCCTACCTTTGCTCGAAGACTAACTTTAACTTTTATTAAAGGTATGCTGAAAGATATTCTCGCTGCTAAAGGGATTAAACAGGTCTATGTGGCTCAGAAACTCGGTGTGAGTGTGGTGACGGTGAGCAACTGGGCGAAGGGTAAGACCGCTCCCAATGAAAAGAATTTGAAACGACTGAGTGAGCTGTTACAGGTTCCTGTGAAAGATATTGTGCACTAATGACGGAAGAAAGAAAATATGATTTCTCCTATACGGCGCTCTCCCTGGGTGTGATGGAGATGGCTTATGTGGCTAATGCTCAAAGGTCAAATGAAGACATAGACCGGGAAGAGTTTGGAATGGGAAAGTCAACTACAGGAAAAAGAAAGCTTGCTGACATCAATAAAAGGCTGAAAAATATTACCTTAGCGCAACGGAATTTATTAATCGATGGTGACCTGATCCTGAAAAGACAAATTGCCTTTCTGGCTGTATGTAAAACACACTTGTTTATTAGGGACTTTATTGTAGAGGTTGTCAGGGAGAAATACCTGCTTTTTGATTATCAAATAACAGATGGTGATTACCTCTCGTTCTTTCGTCAAAAAGCTGAGCTTCATGAACATGTGAACAACCTGACCGATAAGACTAAGGCTAAAATAAGACAAGTGTTGTTTAAGATACTGGAACAGGCTGGTCTAATTGATGATGTGAATAACCGAAATATTCAACCACAATTCATGGATCCTGTATTGGTGAAAGCGATTGTGGATGATGATAGCGCATTACTAAAGGTCTTTCTTTTAAGTGATGCGGAAATCCAAAACCTGACGTGAAATGGAAAACCTAGTGGCTAAATTCGCCCACCATTACAATGTGATATCCTCTGAGCGGTTTTTGAAACGGGAAGCGCTTGGTGGGGAAATACCGTTTTTTATCTCAGCCTACAACCCCGAAAATGAGCTTGAGGTTAGACGGTCGATTAAAATGCTCATAAAGAAGCTTGACACTTCCGGAGTCCGTGTGCTGGAATTAAACCTTTATGACCTGGTTTGTGAAATTCTGCAGCAGAAGGGTGGGATGGAACGTATGTTTCTGATAGAGCAGAAAAAGGGCAAGGATAAGTTTCTGAAGGCATTACAGTCCACACTCAACATCCATGAAGTGCTGATGCCTCATATTGCCGGGAAAATAAAGGATGCTGATGCTCAGGTCTATTTCTTGACCGGTGTGGGTTTGGTTTATCCCTATATCCGTTCGCATAATATTCTTAATAATCTTCAGAGTATTGCCATTGAAGCTCCCACCGTATGCTACTTTCCGGGAGAATATGATGGACACACTTTAAAGCTCTTTGGAAAGCTTAAAGATGATAATTACTACAGAGCCTTTAACATTGATAAAATTGACCCAAAATGAAAATAAAGGAATTATTTGAAAAGCCTGTTGATCGGTATATAGAGACCGTTATAAAGGCTGATGACCGGAATAATATTTCCGATGAAGTAACAGAGTATGTAATTACAAATGAAATTGGAAAGAAGATCAGGGATCTTTTCTCTGCGTATAATGATTATGACGGTGCCAATGGTGTTTGGATCTCCGGTTTCTTTGGTAGTGGTAAGTCACATCTGTTAAAGATTCTATCCTATGTATTGGAAAATAAGGAACATGATGGCTACAACTGTGGTGAACTCTTTGCAGAAAAGGTAGAGGATGATGAGATGCTAAAAGGTGATATCCTGCAGGCTACACGCATCCCCTCTGAATCCATTTTGTTTAACATTGATCAACAGGCTCAGATTACCAGTAAAAGTGATGAGAACGCGATCCTTTCTGTTTTCTATAAGGTGTTTTATGACCACCTTGGTTTTTATGGTTTTCAACCCCATGTGGCAGAATTTGAGATTTGGCTGCAAAAACAGGGAAAGTACGATCAATTCAAATCTTTGTTTGCGAAAATACATCCCAAAACATGGCTTGATGCAAGAAAGGATTATTTTGATCCTGCTGTTACAGAAGATTTGGCAAAAGTCCTCAGTCAGCTCAATGGCCATGATGCATCAAAGTATGAGGATATTCTGGATGAACTTGAAGAAAACCATAAGCAGTCGATTGAGGATTTCTGTCTAAGGGTACATGAGTATATCAAGTCAAAGCCTGCAGGATTTAGGCTGAATTTCTTTGTGGATGAGGTTGGTCAATATATCAGCGATAACACGAGACTGATGTTGAACCTGCAGACCATTGCGGAGACTCTTGCAACACGTACGAAAGGCGCATCATGGATCCTGGTTACTTCCCAGGAAGATATGGAGAAGGTTGTTGGAGATATGACAAGACAGCAGCAGAATGACTTCTCGCGTATTCAGGCACGTTTTAGAATTAAGATACCCCTTACTTCAGCAAATGTGGATGAGGTTATTGAGAAACGTCTTCTAAAAAAGAAAAACGAGGCACATACAGAATTGAGTGAGGTTTATCGCACAGATAACAGTCGCATTGATTCCTTGTTCTCCTTTTCTGATGCCGGTGTACAGTTTCGGGGTTATGCAGGGGACAAAGACTTCTCAAGTAAATACCCCTTTATCCCTTATCAATTTGACCTCTTTCAGAATTGTCGAAGAGCATTGTCGGTCCATAATGCTTTTATGGGGAAACATGCTTCTGTGGGTGAGCGTTCCATGCTTGGGGTGTTTCAACAAGTAGTGACACATCTTGAGGGTTCTGATGTAAATACTTTTGTGAGTTTCGATCTGATGTTTGAAGGTATCCGAAATGAATTGCGCGGAGAGATCCAACCTTCAATTACCCTTGCAGAACAACACCTTGATAATCGTTTTGCTGTTCGGGTTCTGAAGACGCTTTTCCTGGTGAAGTACTTTGGCAATTTCAAAACGACGCTACGTAACATCGCTGTGTTGCTTATTGATGATCTGAATGTCGACTTGAAGGCTCATGAAAAAAAGGTTCAGGAGGCATTGAATATCCTGGAGAACCAAAGTTATATCCAGCGAAATGGTGAATTGTATGAGTTTCTGACCAACGATGAAAAGGATGTAGAAGAGGAGATCAAGAATACGGAGGTGGATGAAGATGCTGTAAATCAACTTTTGAAAGAGATCTTCTTTGATGAAATTATTAAGGACAACAGGATTAAATTCCTGGAGAATAAGCAGGACTATGATTTTACCAGTAAGATTGATGGCTCTGTGATTGGTCGTGAAAAAGAGTTGGAGATCGAAATCATTACTGAAAATAATTTTGATTACGACAAGGAGGATTTTATCAAAGCCCAAACCATGGGAACTGCAGGAATGAAAATGGTGCTTGCTCCGAATCCTGTTTTTATCAAAGATCTTAAGATGTACCTTAAGACTCATAAATATGTACGGCAGCACCTTACAACATCCAACCGTCTGGAATATAAGCGAATTCTTCAGGATAAAGGACAGCAGAATACAGACCGCAGAAGAGCGCTGATTGTGCTTGCTAACAATGCGCTTGCAAAGTCTTCTGTTTATATGAATGGAGGGAAGCATGAGATGGGGCAAAGCTCCGACGGGAAAACAAGAGTAATTTATGCTTTTCAGGATTTGGTGAAGATGGTCTATCCTAACCTTAAAATGCTAAAATCCGAGCAGTATTCCGAGGATACAGTGAAGAATACAATCATGGGTAATTATGATGACCTTTTTGGTCTGGATGGAAGCAATATTTCAGAAGCAGAATCGGAAATTGTTAACCTTATCATTCGTAGGAAAAAGCAATCAGACAGAACCTCATTGTTGGATCTGAAAACACACTTTAACAAGAAACCTTACGGATGGTATAATAATGCGATCTGGACGCTGACAGCTCGGCTTTTCAAACGTGGCAAGGTGGAGATAAAACGGGATGCGAACCTGCTGGATGAGGATAGAGTATTGAATGCATTGCTTAATAATGCTACACATGCAAATACACTATTGGAAGTCCCGGGAGAAATATCTCCCAAAGCAATAAAGCGACTGAAAGAGGCCTATTCTGATGCCTTTGATGAAAGCTGCGCAGCAAAAGAGGGCAAAGATGTTGCCAATGCCTTTAAAGATAAGCTGAATGAAATGCTCGTTGTAGCAAATCAATTGCTGGTGCAAAAAAGTGATTTCCCATTTCTGGGTAGCCTTGAGGCTTTTAGTGAAAAACTGGCTCGATGGTGTAGGAAGGATTACAGTTATTTCCTGACCGGACTGGATGAATTTGAAGATGACTTACTTGATGCAAAGGAAGACCTGCTGGA
>RZYD01000643.1 GCA_009930445.1 Bacteroidia bacterium
AAATATTAAAGATAAAAATTCATACTAAATTAATACTGCGCTTGCAATACATTAAGTTTCGGATTCTGTGACCGGAGGGTTTTTGCAGCGGGGTCAGGATCATCCGGCAGCGCCCTCCTAACCCCCTCAGGGCCAATAAACGCTACCATTCAAGACCAGAGAACTGAAATCCAGGCAGCAGCTGGGCCAGGGTCTGTTAATACTGCGCCATCCATTATATACAAAGAATCAGGCATGATTATAGGCACAGAAACTGAAATCACTGCCAGCAGAGGGCAATGCCAAATTCATAGCCTTGAATCCGGAACAAATCTTGAGAATAGCTCAGCCGGATGGTCCTCCGCAACATCAACAACACTCGTTGAAGACGGATATAATGGAATAGGAGAACTAGACCATGTCAATCTTAATCGCATAAACCAAGGCTTAAGACGAGTTGGTATAGAACAGCGAACTGGGGCTGTACGTGGCGATATCGACTCTCAACACTTAGGTTCGAACCCAGACTCAAAGTGGGTCAGCATTAGTGGAATAGGTGAATTCATCCTTGACCCAAATATCGATTTTTCTGTACAATCTTCGATTGATGGAACAATAGGCGGAGATAAAGCTGGAGCATTTAATACTAAAGCAAAAGAGGCAACAAAACTAGAATGGTCAAGTTCAATGTCTATTGCCAAAGCAAAATTATACAATTTTAACAATATCCCAGGAGAAATTATTTCTTTTACTCTTAATGGAATTCCAATATCTTTTGAGGCTGGATCAACACAGAAAAGTAATGCAGAAAATATACTACAAGCATTTATTTCAAACAACTCAGAATTAGCATCATCTGGAATTTCATACTGGAAAACATCGGATTCGGAAGGAATATATATAAAATCTGAATCAAGCAATACATTAAATTTTTCTATGTATAACGGAAGCGATGCGTCAACATCGGGATTTGACATATGGAATATAGATACTCCGTTCATATCAAATCTCAACGACATATCAAACAGCGCACAGATAAAAGCATGGACACCGTTATCTCAAATGAATTATAAAACACAATTTGGAGCTCAAAGTGCTCTAGATGTGCTTTTAAATTCAACAATTGAAAAAGATAAAGTTAGAGGCTCTTTAGGTGCAGCAGAAGCAACTTTAAACAATCAACATACATTTATTGAAATAGAATCTGAAAATACAATAACCATGGTATCCAGAATAACCGACTCAGACATATCAAATGAAATGACCGGATACGTTAAAAATCAAATTTTGGCTCAAACAGCAACAGCAATGCTGGCTCAAACTAACTCTCTCCCACAAATGGCCTTGCAGATCATTCAAGGGCAGAACTGAAGAGCTGACCATCTAATTTTAACAAAGAGGGTGTCCAGAATTATGTGTAAACGCCTTCCTAAAATTCGATCATTCTGTCCTCGAATTGGATGCTGAATCTGGTCAGCGCGGCCTTCCAGTCC
>RZYD01000120.1 GCA_009930445.1 Bacteroidia bacterium
TCAGGAGTAACATAATGATTCACTTTAACCGTTTCATTCATGCTGTTTCCGGGTTTTGGGTTGAGTTTCAGAATTTCATCAACGGCGGCTTTCAGTTCGGCTTCTGAAACATCGGCTTTTCTTTGTATTTTTTCGAAGTGTTTTTTTGTAAAGTCGGTAAAATATTTATAAATAATATCGATGGCCAGATCAACGGCCGGTGTAATGATTTCGTTTCGTTTGAGCTGAATAAGGAGGCATTCCTGAAGGGTTCGGGCCCCAACCCCGGCGGGATCAAGTTCCTGAATAATTTTCAAAATTCTGAGTATATCCTCCGTTGTTACCGCAATGTTACGGGTAAAAAGAATGTCATCGGATAGCGCTTCGGGTTCACGTTGCAGATACCCGGCATCGTCGAGGTTTCCGATAATGGTCTCGGCTACAATCTTTTCTTCTTCCGTGAGTATACGCATTCCAAGCTGTTGTAGCAAATTTTCATGGAATGTTTTTCCCGACGCATAGGGGATCTCTTTCTGCTCGTCGTCGGCACTTGTATTATTGGCGTAGAGTTTATAGTCGGGGATATCATCGTCGCTGAGGTAGTCTTCCAGATCAAACTCATCGTTGTCCCTTTCAGTTGAGTCACGCTCTTCTTCCTGCTGGCTAAAATCCTGATCTTCGAATTCAGGGGTTTCTTCCCCTTCTTCGAGCACCGGGTTGGCCTCAATCTCTTCCTTAATCCGTTCCTCCAGGTTCACGGAAGGAATCTGAAGCAGCTTCATCAGCATAATTTGCTGTGGTGAAAGCTTTTGCAGCAGTTTTTGTTGTAGTTTTTGATTCAGCATTCCTCAATAATTTACCTGAGTTAAAAATCAGCATTTTGTGGTGTCCGCGGAAAAGGAATAACATCCCGGATATTGGTCATTCCTGTAATAAACAGCATGAGCCTCTCGAAACCAAGCCCGTATCCACTGTGGGGAACGGTGCCAAATCGTCTGGAATCAATATACCACCACATTTCTTTTTCTGACATTTTTAGCGCTTTCATTCTGGAAAGCAGCGTTTCAAGGTGCTCTTCACGTTGCGATCCTCCGATAATCTCTCCAATCTGTGGGAACAACACATCCATAGCCCTGACCGTTTTTCCATCCTCATTTTGTTTCATGTAGAATGCTTTAATCTCTTTGGGATAATCAGTTAAAATGACTGGTTTCTTGAAGTGTTTTTCCACAAGATACCGTTCATGTTCCGATTGCAGATCGATTCCCCAATTTTCTACAAGGTACTGAAATTTTTTCTTTTTATTGGGAGTTGATGCTTTAAGAATTTCAATGGCTTCGGTATAAGTAATGCGCTCGAAGTTATTATCGATTACAAAGTGCAGTTTTTCGATCAGGCTCATCTCGCTGCGTTGATCCTGCGGCTTTGATTTTTCTTCTTCTTTTTGTCTGTTTTCTAAAAATTGCAGGTCCTCATAGCAATGATTCAAGGCATAGCGTATAACATATTTTAGCATTTCTTCGGCGAGATCCATATTGTCTTTGATGTCGTTGAAAGCTACTTCAGGTTCAATCATCCAGAATTCTGCCAGGTGTCGGGAGGTATTGGAGTTTTCGGCCCTGAAGGTCGGGCCGAAGGTATAAACTTTCGACAAGGCGAGGGCAGCCAGCTCTGCCTCCAGTTGTCCGGAAACGGTCAGGCTGGTTTCGCGGCCAAAAAAATCTTCTTTATAATTGATTTTCCCTTCTTCCGTAAGCGGCGGACGGAGAGGGTTAAGAACAGAAACATGGAACATTTCCCCAGCTCCTTCGGCATCGGAAGCGGTGATGATCGGCGTGTGTATATTGTAGAATCCCTTGTCGTTGAAAAATTGGTGTACGGCAAAAATCATATGATGCCGGATACGAAAAATTGCACTGAACGTGTTGGTGCGAAAACGCAAATGCGCGATTTCCCTGAGAAATTCCAGTGAATGTTTTTTCGGCTGCAGGGGATAAAGATCCGGATCTGCTTCGCCAAGTACAGTAAGTGCTGATACAGTAACTTCGCAGGCCTGCTGTGTTCCGGCCGATTCCGTTAATGTGCCTTTCACCTCCAGGGCAGCTCCTGTGGTTACTTTGCCCAGTTCCTTTTCAGGAAACTTTCGCGCATCAAATACCAGTTGTATGTTTTGAAGTGTTGAGCCGTCGTTTAATGCCACAAAAGCAACATTTTTGCTTGTCCGTTTTGTGCGTACCCATCCCATTACCGTGATCTCACTGTGAAAGTCATTGCTTAATAAGGCTTCTTTTACCGTCATTTTTTTCATTCCTGTTCTGTTTCATTTTATGTTGCTGCAAATTTAAAAGAAATTTCAGATAACTTAGTATAGATCAATAGCCAGAAATGATTTTTGAATCAGCATATGGCACGAAATGGTTACATTTGCACAAAGGATAAAAAAAAGTATGGAGTTTGAAGCGCTGATCGGGGGAAAAGAGGGGAAACGGCCAATTATCATTGCGGGTCCCTGCAGTGCAGAGAATGAGCAACAGGTGCATTCTACTGCTCAGGCACTTGCCCGGGAAGGAATGACGGATTTGTTTCGTGCCGGAATATGGAAACCGCGTACACGTCCGGGTGCTTTTGAAGGGGCAGGAAAAGAGGCACTACACTGGGTTTCGGATGCCGCCCGGGCTTCTGGTTTGCCTGCTGCCATTGAAGTGGGAAGCCCAAAACATGTGGAAGCTGCGCTGGAATGTGATATTCGATATTTTTGGCTGGGGGCCCGCACTGTTGTCAACCCTTTCATTGTTCAGGAAATTGCCGAAGCGTTCAAAGGGGTGAATGCCGGCATTATGGTAAAAAATCCGGTAAACCCGGATATAAATCTTTGGATTGGTGCCCTGGAACGGTTGAGTAGTATCGGGATAACCCGTCTGGCAGCCATCCATCGTGGATTCAGCCATTTTCAGTCTGCCCCGTTGCGGAATAAACCTTTATGGGAAATTCCTATCACGCTGAAACAACGTTTTAAAAATCTTTCGGTGTTTACCGATCCAAGCCATATTTGCGGACATCCTGCCTACCTTCAGCAGATTGCCCAAAAAGCCCTCGACCTTGAAATGGATGGATTAATGATAGAAACCCATATTTGCCCGGCTGAAGCCTTAACCGATGCAGGGCAGCAAATTACACCCAAACAGCTCACCAGTCTTCTTCAATCGCTTATTATCCGTACGGCCACCGGAGAAGCCTCCTTTGAAATGGAATTGAACAAATGGCGCGATTTGATTGATGAAAAGGATCAGGAAATATTGAACCTTCTGGCTTCACGTTTTGCGGCTATTCAAGCTATCGGAATGTTAAAACAGAAACATCAGGTCACCATTCTTCAACTCGATCGATGGAGCCGGATTATCGAAACCCGAATGGCAGAAGCAACACGTTTTTCTATTAATCCCTTGTTTATGAAGCGATTACTTGATCTTATCCACGAAGAATCCATACGAATTCAGGAAGAAATCCTGAATGATGACCCAGCAGAAAATTGATTACATCCAGTGCTTGCGCTTAAAATAAAAAATCATTAATGCCGCGATCGTGGCCATTAAACCTAAAATAAACCAAAATGTATGGGCATTCTGATCCATTGGCAGGTTGACGTTCATTCCGTAGAGCCCCGTAAGAAAAGTTAATGGAAGCACAATAGTGGAGATGAAAGTCAGAATTTTCATGATTTCATTGGTCTTGTTCGCTTGCAGCGAATCGAACGTCATGGAAAGTCCATCGATGATCTCGGCATAATCTTCCGTCATATCCCACATCTTTTGGTAGTAGTCGAGAATATTTCCCCAGTAGTCTTCCATATTATCAGCATAACCTTCAATTTCGCCGGATTCAAACTTATGAAAAAGCCTGAGTTGCGGTTTAAAAATGGTGTTGAGCATGATAATATTTTTTCTGACAATGGAGGTGACTTCAATGATGTGAACCGATCGCTTTGAAAACAATTCTCTGTTGATTGTATCGACTTCTGAGCCGATCTGCCGTACCAGTTTCATGGTTTCAATCATCAGCTTTTCAAGGATTACATAAAGAAGTTGATCGGATGATGCCAGTTGAAATTTTTCATCATCCAGCGCATATTTTGCTTCCTGGAACAGGTCGCGTACAACCCAATGTGATTTTCCTATGGTAATTACATAATCTTCACCCCAAAAAATTTTAACCTCGCGGGTTTTGAGAAAACGGTTCTGACGATCGAAGTAGGGAAAATGTAAAATAAGGAAATAGTAATCGTCGTATATGTCAATTTTAGGCCTTTGATTATAGCTTTTACAGTCTTCAATATCGAGCGGGTGGAAGTGAAAGTCGGATAGCAGATGTTGCAGGTCGTCGTCGGTGGGCTGGAATATATGATGCCATTTTAGTGTCCCGAATTTTATTGTATCTATCATAGACCCTCCCTTCTTAAATAAAAAATGATTTTTACATTCTTTTACATTTTTTTGAAATCGTGTTCAAAGGTATAAAAAAAATCCCTGCTGAAAAAGGCAGGGATGGATAAGATACAAAATTCTTTACCGTTTTAAAAACCTTCCGTTCTCTTTTATCCCAGCGATGAATTGAACAGAATAGGTATAAAAACCGGGCTTCAGATCGCGGGTATTCACCTGAACCGAATGGGTGGTTAAATTCACCTCCTGTAGCGAAACCAACTGTCCGTCGGCAGTAAACAGGGAGACGGATTGGATGGGAACCGCAGCCGAAAAGCGGATAGTGAGAAAGTCAGTTGCGGGTAGGGGATATACGGCTACCCTTTGCGGTTGCTTTTCGAAAACCCCCACTTCCGTAGCAATGGCATTGATTTTAAGGTCGTCAAAATAAAATCCGTCACCCGTAACATAACTGTCAGAATGTAAACTGAACTGTAATAAAATGTTCTGGCCGGTGAATGCAGTCAGGTCGATTTCTTCCTGCACCCAATCCTCCTGTACTCCATCATAAACGGGGCTTCCTGAAGTTTGGTTTACAGTTCCCGCATGGGTATATTTTCCGGCAAGTGGTGTCCAGGTGCTGCCTTCATCGGCTGAGATTAAAAATTCAACATAATCATACCCTGCTTCAATATCCCATCGGGCATAAAATGTAACCTGAGCAAAGACCGTATGTGTGAGGTTAATGTTCTCAATCAGGGTAATGTTGTTTGTGGTGTTGTTGTTGTAATTACCTGAAGGAGAATCGGTTATAGATGATGGTGGGGAAACAGAGCAGGTTGTTGTTGTATTCCATTGTTCTTTATCCCAAGCGTTGGTAGTGTTACAGGGGTCGAGAAAGACAGTTGTTGTTTGCCCATAAATTTTTTCTACTTCGATGTAGCGTTGAGCTACCCCGTTATCAATAATGTAACGGTATTGGATGGCCGCACCTGAAAGGCTGTTCGGATGAAGTTGCAAGCTGATGGAGTCTTCCTGGAGTGTTTCAATTTGAGCTGCAGTATACGTTTTTGATTCCCCGATGGCGATAATTTCGGGCGACAGGGGCTCGATGGAAATGGTATAGAATTCCTGTTCTGCAAGTCCCAGTTTCTGTAAGCTGAACCGACACTGGCTATGGAGTGTTTCAATAACCATTTCGGTTTGGTCTTTCAGCTCCGTGTAGTCTCCGGCAAACCGTGCAGCATACAGGCTTTGTTGCATATTTTCACGGCAAAGCGGCAGGATTCTGGATTGTGGCGGCCAAAAACCGTCGGCACTACTTCCTACTTCCGGTGTAAAGGCAAAAATTTTATTCTTTGTTTCCTGTTCCCCATACATCCAATCGTCGGAACCCCCATTCGCCGGATAAATTGTAGTAGCTGTCGGGCCATAGGTGTAACCATTTTCAGAAGTCATTAAGGTTCCAAACGCCATAAAACGGTCGTTGTCCGCACAAAGGAGAGCCTCGTATCCCCAGGGAAAGAGCAATAGGTTGCTGTAGGTGTGGTAGTTGAGTGCAATCCGGAATTCGTGGGTTTCACAGAATTCTTTTAAAATCAATGTTTCCTTTTCACTGAAAGGTCCGGTGCCCCGGTAGGTGTCGGATGAAGGATCAGGCGATGATCCTTCGTTATCATAACCCCACATATATCCAAAGTTTCTGTTCAGATCAATTCCGTAGGTTCCGTTGCTGTTCAAAAAGCGGTTTTTGCGCCACATACCACCTCCATTCGGGTTTGTGGTATGGTTGTAGTTGTACCCGTCGGGGTTGACCACTGGCATAAAATACATTTCTGTATTATCAACAAGGTAGTGGATTTCCGGATCGGAGTCATAGTTTTCCAGCAGATAGTACATATAAAAGATCAAATGCATTAACCCGGCCGGTTCCCGGGCATGAATCAGCGAATTGTAAAATACTTCACTCTCTTCTTCGTCGGTTTCCGGGTTATCTGAAATTTTCACCCAGTAGAGGGTTCTCCCTTCGACGGTAGTTATTTCAGAAGCCGGCTGACGTGCACTGATCAGGTCGGGGAAAAGCGTATGCATATTATCCAGTTGTTCCATTACTTCTTCCAGCGTCAGGTAGCCTCCCATGGAACCCAAGGTAAAATTTTCCGGAATTTCCCATTCACTGAAGGTATCATCGGGGTAGGGTGCGGCTTCCAGGCGTTTACGATAAAATGCTGAAACATCTTCTTCGATTACCGAATAGGGGATTCCCTTGGCTTGGAGTTTTTTCAGATCGCCGGAAGCTAATTCCAGGGTCATGAAACGGCCATCACGGTGAAAATGCCCGTTTTCTGCCGAAATGCCTAGTTGAAATAGTGCTTTAATTCCTGTTGGTTCCAGGTCAATGGTCACCCGCGAGTAAACGGTTTGTCCGGAAATTGATACGCTAAACCCAATCAGGCAAAGAAGAATGACAAGATACTTCATAGGTTTGTGTTGGTTGTTTATTCAGGGTTCGAAGGGTCAGTGTTAACTGAAAACGAGTCGGATTTATTTTTCAAAGTTCTCCGTTTCGATATGTTAAGCAGACACAGGGATAGAAAAATCGTTGTCTGTGCCGGTATTAATTCTTTGCCTGCCATTGAATGGTGGAGATCAGTGTTTCAATATCTTTTCGCAGGAATTCAATAACAGGAGCCAGAGAGTCGTTGTTGGGGAGGGTTTGAAAATACAGGGCTCCACGGAGGAAGTGAGCGGTTGAATCGGTTACATAAA
>RZYD01000121.1 GCA_009930445.1 Bacteroidia bacterium
AGGGGGCTTACTTTTGAAAATGAAAAATACAAATACTGATTAACTGAGAGTTAGAAACAGAAAATTATAAATATTCCGGTTTACCGGACAACAATGATTTTTAATTAATGGATCCTTTCAACCCCAAATAAGATCATCAGATTTAATTGTTATGGAAACTCCACTACCCGGAATTTCAGGTTAAGTCAGAAGTAAGGGAACCTTAAAACAAAAAAAGCCTGATTCTATTTATAATCAGGCTTCTATATAAATAAATCCGTAAATTATTCCAATTCATGGATTACTAAACCGCTGCGAAGTTTGGGTTCAAACCATGTGGTCTTCGGCGGCATGATATTTCCTGTATCGGCGATATCAATAAGTTGTTGCATGGATACCGGGTAGAGGGCAAAGGCGACTTTCATTTCACCACTGTCAACACGTTTGCTTAATTCACCCAGACCACGGATTCCGCCAACGAAGTCAATCCGTTTACTTATGCGCAAGTCTTTAATATTTAACAATTTATCCAAAACCAGATTGGAAAGGATAGTGACATCCAGCACGCCTATGGGGTCATTGTCGTCGTATGTTCCTTCTTTAGCCGTCATTTTATACCACTTCCCGCTAAGGTACATACTGAAAACGTGCAGCGCTTCAGGCTTGTAGGGCCCAGCGCCTTTCTCTTCTACAACGAATGACTCGCTAAGTTTCGCGATAAGTTCGTCAGGCGTCATACCATTCAGATCTTTGACTACACGGTTATAGTCAATAATCTGAAGCTGATCGTCAGGAAAATGCACGGCCAGGAAGTAATTGTATTCTTCATCCCCGGTATGATTCGGATTCTGCTCCATTTTTTCAAGTCCTACGCGGGCAGCCGCAGCAGTACGGTGATGACCGTCGGCAACATAGGTACAGGGTATTTCTTCATTGAAAATTCTGGTGATCTCCGCGATGGTTTCCTGACGGTCGATAAGCCAGAAATGATGTCCAAACCCATCTTCAGCAGTGAAATCGTACACGGGTTCCGCATCACGAATAATAGAATTCACAATGGTATCGATTTTATCATTTGCCGGATATGTAAAAAATACCGGCTCAATGTTGGCATTGTTACGGCGCACATTAATCATCCGGTCTTCTTCTTTTTCCGGACGCGTAAGCTCATGTTTTTTTATCACCCCCTCGAGATAATCCGCTGTGGAAGCGGCGGCAACCAGTCCGTATTGTGTACGCCCATTCATGGTTTGCGCATAAATGTAGTACATCTCCTTCTCCTCTTTTACCAGCCATTTGTTCGCTTTAAAAAGCTTATAATTATCCACCGATTTTTGGTAAACCGGTTCGGTATGCTCGTCAATACCAGGTTCCAGATCAATTTCTGCTTTCGTGATATGCAGAAGTGAATACGGATTCCCGGAGGCTTCACGGCGGGCTTCTTCTGAATTAAGTACATCGTAAGGCCGTGAAGCAACTTTTTCCGCCAAATCCTTAGGCGGCCTTACCCCTTTAAAAGGTTTTATTATTGCCATTTTTTTTGTTGTTAATATTCGAATTAATTGACTTTAAATGTGGTATCTCCGTTTTGGAAAAAATTAACAATTTGATGAGCAGCAGCGGTACCGGCATTTAAATTGGCTTCCGCAGTTTGTGCCCCCATTTTCTTGGGAGTAAAGAAAAACCTTCCCTGATATTTTTCTTCAAAAACTGCTTTGCAGTCAGGAGCAATATCTGAAATATACTGAAAATCAGGCCTTTCTTCCATTAATTCCAGGAGACTGTCTTCGTCAATCACCTCTTTTCTGGCCGTATTTACGAGAACTGCACCTTTGGGCATGGTAGAAAGGATAGACTTATTTATTGATTTTTTAGTTTTCTCATTGGCCGGTATATGTAAGGAAACATACTGACAGGTTGCATATAATTCAGCGGCACTGTTGAGTGCTTTTACGCCGTCTTTTTCAATTACATCCGACGAAACAAATGGATCATAGGCAAAAACTTCCATTCCGAATCCTTTGGCAATACGGGCAAGGTTTTTTCCTACATTGCCGTAAGCATGAATCCCGATCGTTTTACCCATCAGTTCTGTCCCGGCTTTTCCGTTGTAAAGCCCACGGGCCAGGAAGATCATCATTCCGACTGCCAACTCTGCAACGGCATTGGAATTTTGACCTGGCGTATTCATGGCAACAACAGAATGCGCTGAAGCCGCTTGCAGATCAATATTATCATATCCGGCACCAGCACGGACAATAATCTGAAGCTTTTTCCCGGCTTCAATTACCTCCCGTGAAGCAATATCCGAACGAATAATTAATGCATTGGCATCGGCAACGGCTTCCAGAAGCTGGTTTTTTTCGGTGTACTTTTCAAGCAGCGCACACTCAAATCCTGCATTTTCAATAATCGATTTAATCTGGCTTACTGCAGCTGCTGCGAAAGGTTTTTCTGTGGCAACTAATATCTTTTTCATGGCGTATAATTTTTATATGATCATGAATGCGCACGAAGACCCAAATCAACTTTGAGTCTTCGTGCAGCATAAAATCATCGGTTGTTAAAGATTTTTTTCTTCAAATTCGCGAAGAACTTTTACCAAATGTTCCACACTTTCTTTTTCCAGGGCATTGTAACAACTGGCACGGAAACCACCTACACTACGGTGCCCTTTAATGCCTGCGATGTTTTTTTCAGCAGCCATTTTGAGCAAATCAGCGTCAAGATGCGCATATTTTTCCTCCATAACAAAACAGATATTCATCAGTGAACGGTCTTCTTTTGCGACAGTACCTTTGAACATACTGCTTTGATCAATGTAATTATACAATAAGTCGGCTTTCTCCAGGGCTCTGCGTTCCATTTCTTTCACGCCACCCTGCGCTTTAACCCATTTCAGGGTTTCTCCAACCACAAAAATATTCATTGCAGGCGGAGTATTGTACATACTTCCCTTGCTATGATGTGTTGCGTATTTAAGCATAGTTGGAATGGGGCGATCCACTACCTTTTCAAGCATTTCGTCTTTGATTATCACAAAAGTTACTCCGGCAGGGCCCAGGTTCTTTTGGGCACCACCATAAATCATCGCGTATTTACTCACATCCACAGGACGGCTCATTATGTCCGACGACATGTCAGCAATTAATGGAACAGGGGAGTCATAATCTTCCCGGATCTCAGTGCCTTTTATGGTGTTATTGGTTGTGATATGGAAATAATCAGCATCTGTCGGGATGGAATATCCTTTCGGAATGTAGCTGAAATTTTTATCTTCTGATGATCCCAGAACAAGTACTTTTTCTTTTCCGTAAAGATTGGCCTCCTTGATGGCATTGGTTGCCCATGTGCCGGTGTTAATATAGGCGGCTTTTTTGTTTAGGAAATTCATGGGAATCATTGCGAATTGTGTGCTGGCCCCTCCACCAAGGAAAAGTACAGAGTATCCTTCAGGAACATCCAGCAACTCTTTCATCAAATCAACAGTTTCATCCATGATAGCCTGAAACTCTTTACTTCTGTGACTTACCTCCATAATGGACATACCGATGCCGTTAAGATCGATAACTGCTTTAGCGGTGTTTTCACGTGCGGGTTCAGATAGGATACACGGTCCTGCATTAAAGATGTGCTTTCTCATAGCAAAAATATTTAGGTTTTTGAGTTTATTGTAACATATAAATGTTAGTGCAAATATAGACAATATTTTTATGATTCAGCCCCAAAGAAACTAGCGTCAACATAAAAGAAATTTTTAAATTTTCCTTGCATTGAAGTTCGACAGGGATAGAAAAAAAGGCGAAAAATCGCCTTTATATCCTGCCCTTACTGGTTAAAATGGCCAGAAACTATTATCGTTCCAAATCCGCTCTTTTAACTCCTGATCTAATTTATATAACAGCTCATGATGACCCCTTTCCCAGTCAGCGAGCCAATTATAGAATTCTTTTTCTTCCTGATCTTCAGCATTCTCCGCGCGTTTGGCATATAATTCAATAGCCCTGTTTTCGAGCTCAATAGCCGAGGATATTGCAGCAGCTTCATATCCGGCTGCATTAATTTTTTCCGATAGGCTCTTGGTTAACACACTGTCGGCAATGGCTGACGTCGCCGGGAGTTCAATCCATTCAAATTTGCCCCCTTTTTCATAATTCCGGTACTGTTGCGATAAAAAATTCATATGGTCACTTTCCTCACCGGCCATGGTCATAAATAGATTCTTTACATCCGGATCGCCACTACTATTGGCAGCCGCCGTATAAAAGGCCATTCCGCGCTTCTCAAGCAGAATAGCCTGCTTCAAAATCTCAAGTGTCGTTTCATTTTTCATTCTGTATCGCTTTTTGTTTATACGAATTGATTTGTATGATATAACACATTTCGCCGTGTTTGGTTTACCCGCGTACCCGCAGCATGGAAACCTCAAATAGCCTTCAGGGTATGACGAACAAAATGCCACATAAAACGTTGTAATACCATATTTTAAGAATTAAAAGTTAAAACTATGAAAACAAGAGAAAAAATAGCACTGTTTCTACTGGTATTGTTTGTTTTTTCGGCCTTAAACGTAACGGCACAGGGATTCGAAGTTAACGTAGAGCAATCAAAAATTGAATGGATCGGAAAAAAAATTGGTGGACAACATAATGGCACCATTAACTTACAATCCGGATCGCTGATTATGGATGGCTACCGCCTTGCCGGAGGTGAATTTGTGATCGATATGAACACCATTGTTTGCGAGGATCTTACTAATGAATCACTCAATAATAAATTGGTGGATCATCTTAAATCCGATGATTTCTTTGGGGTTGAAACTTTTCCGGTATCCCAATTGGCCCTTGTTTCCACACAACCCTTGGTTGATGGCACAACAAAAATAAAAGGGAACTTAACCATTAAGGGAATTACGCACCCGATAGAATTTGATGCTTTTCGAACTGAAGTTGGGTATCGCGCCGAAATTATCGTTGACCGTTCACGCTATAATGTACGCTACGGATCAAAATCATTCTTTGCCAACATCGGCGATAATGCAATTGACGATGAATTCATTATTAAGGTTAACCTCGTTCAACAGAAATAAAACAAAATACAAAAACGCGAAGCATGAACAATGCCATCCAGTTGAAACCTTTGAATTTATAAGCAAAATTCAAAGGTTTCTTTGTTATTATTAGCGTCGTGACCTCCCGTTATTTCGCTTTCAGGCTGATGGCAAAACCACCACCTGCTGCCAGATGCACAGTAATAATAGATGTTGACGTGATATCCGTTGTTTCTATTTGATAATCGCCCGGGTTGTTGTCCCAATGGGCTTCCGGCCCGTCGCAGTAGAGGGTGGCGTAATATTTTTTTCCCTCCGGAAGAAAATCCATCTTCAGTACCATATCACGCGGGGTTTCATTGGTGATCCCTCCAATGAACCAATTACTGCTATTCCGCTCCTGACGGGCAATGGTCACATATTCGCCTACTTCACCATTCAGCACCCTGGTTTGCTCCCAGTCTACGGCTACATCTTTAATAAATTGAAAAGCAGGATGATCTGTATAATTATCAATCAAATCTGCAACCATCTGAAGCGGACTATAAAGAACAACATAAAGTGCAAGCTGCTGAGCAATTGTTGTATTTACTTGGTTACCAATACGATATGGCGAAAGCTTGAGATTGAAAATCCCGGGTGTATAATCTATCGGGCCAGCCAGCATTCGGGTGAAAGCAACCGTTGGCAGATGCGACGGGGGATTTCCGCCATCTTCTGACCAGGCATTGAATTCCTGACCACGAAGCCCTTCACGCGACAGGATATTGGGGTACGTACGACGTTTTCCGGTTGCTTTAATGGGTTCATGGGCATTGATTCCAACCTGATAGTTTAGCCCCGTCATAACCACCTGATGGTAATGGTTAACCATGTACTGGCCATGATGGTATTCTCCTTTTGGAAGTATTTTTCCCACATATCCGGTTTTCACGGCATGAATGCCCAGTTGCTTCATCAGACGAAAAGCCGTATCCAGTTGCGCGGAGTAAGTCGCTGTTGCAGCCGATGTTTCATGATGCATAATCAGCGCTACCCCCTTCGTGTTTCCATAACGCACAACTTCCTGCAAATCATAATCGGGGTAGGGGGTTACAAAATCAAAAACACCTTCCCGGTCTTCAAATCCAGTCCAATATTCCCATCCCGTATTCCATCCTTCTACCAAAAGTCCTCCTATCCCATGCGCTGAGGCAAAATCAATGAGCCTTTTGGCATATTCCGTGGTGGCTCCGTGGTTTCCACTGGCATAGTCCCAGGTTCTGCGGTTGAGATGCATATCCCACCAGATTCCTACATATTTCATGGGCAGAATCCATTCGGTCTCTTCCGTCACAGCCGGATCATTAAGGTTTATTATCAAATCCGATTCGATTAATCCACCTGCAGTTTCAGCAATCTGAAAAGTTCTCCAGGGCGTATCAAACGGCAAACTTCGTTTAACTTTCCATGACTGATTATCACTTCCAACCAAACAACTGACAAATCCATTTTTCGAATCGTTAAGCTTCAAAGTCATTTCAGCATAATCGGTCAGGTCTGCCTCATGTATTGAGAGATGTGTTCCCTTTTCCGTGATTAGGGTAACGGGCGTACTAACCGCATTATGAGGAATTGATGTTTGGGCAAGATTTGCTCCCCGGTAAACAGTGGCATCAATTTCTGACACCTTGGTTTTACTGTAAAGATGTTCATAAATATCCCAGTCACCCGGAATCCAGAATGCCGTATAATCCCCAGCAAAAATAAAATTAGTCTCCTCTTCAGTAAGTAAAACTTCCTGTATTGCCGGTTGAGCCGGGAATGCATAGCGCAAACCCACACCATCATCAAAGGCCTTTACATGAATGTTGAAGATCCTTTTTAATCCTGTCGTTTCGTGAATTGAAACCACCATACAATTATACGACTCATTGACCAAACGCTTTTCACCCCACGGCATCTCCCATGAACCTGAATAACTGCTTTTTTCAACGGTATGTATCGTAAGGTTTTTCTTAATCGGATCCTGCCCTTCAAAATAAAAGCTAATTTCAGAAGGCAGAATCAGTGGCTCATCGTTATAATTAATGCTGTACAGCAATGTTCCCTGATTTTCTTCAATGGTAAACCCGATGTTTCCGGAAGGGGAA
>RZYD01000644.1 GCA_009930445.1 Bacteroidia bacterium
GCCATGCATGCCGTAGAAAAACAAAAGGAAACCGCCGGAATGAACTATTACGGGCAAATCAACATTCGCACGCTGATGGAAAACAACACCCTGATTCTGGATGTGAAAGACAATGGCTGTGGAATTCCAGAACATATTCTGAACAAAATAATGCAACCGTTTTTCACCACCAAAGAAGAAGGAAAAGGCACAGGGCTAGGGCTCTCCATCGCGTATGGAATCATCAAAGACATGAAAGGCATCATCGATATTAACAGCAGCGAAGGTATTGGTACAAGTGTCAGAGTTTTAATACCTTTGCAAACAGAACAGGACAAATAATTTATGGAGAGTAAAAAGATGAGGGTGCTCATCCTCGACGATGAGAAAAATTTTACAGAGGAGCTTCAGGAGTACCTTGAAATCAAGGATTTTGAAGCATTAACCGCCAATACACCGGCAGATGGTTTTAAAATCCTTCAGAAAACACCCATCGACCTGATGATTCTGGATGTCAGGCTGCCCGGGATGAGCGGAATTGAAATTCTTAAAGAGGTAAAACAGACTTACCCCGATATGGAGGTTATTATTGTCAGTGGACATGGCGATATGGACACGGTAATCTCTGCCATGCGTTATGGCGCCATCGATTACCTGCGCAAACCCTTTCGCCATCTGGATATCCAGATAGCCATTGAGCGAACACAAAAATACCTCAAACTTTTCCACCAGTACAAGGAAATGAAAAACCGCTCGTCGCTAATCTCACTGGATCTGGAACAACGAATACAACGAAATTTTATCGGGGAAAGCGAACCCATAAAAGAAGTACTACAACTCGCCCTTACGGCTTCACAACATCCCTATACCAACGTTCTGATCACCGGCGAAAGCGGCACCGGGAAAGAAAACGTTGCGCGTATCATTCACTACAGCTCCCCCAATAAAGAAAACGCCTTCGTCGCCGTCAACAGCTCCGCTGTACCGGAAACATTACTGGAAAGTGAATTCTTCGGACACAAAAAAGGGAGCTTTACAGGCGCTATCTCCGATAAACGCGGATTCTTCGAACTCGCCAACTTGGGAACCCTCTTCCTTGATGAAATCGCGGATATGCCCTTTAACCTCCAGGCCAAACTCCTGAGAGCACTGGAAGAAAAAAATGTAACACGCATCGGCGACTCCGAAAATATTCAGGTCGAAATCCGAATCATCTCCGCAACCAACCACATCGTACACGACCTGGTGGAACAAAAAAAATTTCGCCTCGACTTACTCCATCGTCTGAATACTATCGAAATCAATATTCTGCCCCTCCGGGAAAGAAAAGAAGACATTCCCCTGTTGCTCGAACATTTTATTAAAGAGTTTTCGATAAAAATGAATAAACCCACCCCGCAGTTCCAATCCGGCCTGATCGACCACCTCTCCGCCTATCATTTTCCCGGGAATGTACGTGAACTGCGTAATATGATCGAACGGGC
>RZYD01000645.1 GCA_009930445.1 Bacteroidia bacterium
AGATGACCTGTGCATTGTAAGTAGTTTATGGCCGCCCGATGAATCCGCTCGTGTGGCATGTTTGACGGAGAGAGCCCATTAATTTCCGGACACCGTTGCGCAGAAGCTAAATCGTGACGAGGTTTTTTCTATGGGCATCCGGTCAGGCCGGTTGCGGTTTGATGAACAGGTGTGCGGAGCTTTTGACTGGTTAAACGATACCGATGAAAAGAAAGTTTTCGCATATCTTCGTACAGCGGGATTGAATGCTGCGCTTCCATTGCAAGATATCTTGTCGAATCTTGAGGTGCTAAATGTCGAAAATGGAAAAGCGGTGATGTCGAATGCCGGGGTCCTTTTGTTCGCGAAAAATCCCGGACATTTTTTAAAAAGTGCACCAGTCGTCTGTGCAGTATACCAGAACGATGACAAAGCCGTCATTTTGGATAGAAAGATATACGACGATGGATTGCTGGGCAATATTGAGGGAGCATTGACTTATCTGAAGCGGCATATTGATGTTCGGTTCGAAATTCAATCATTAGAGCGTAATGAAATACCGGGATATCCCGAGGCGGCAGTTCGTGAAGCAGTAGTAAATGCCGTTATGCATCGGGATTATTTTGATGTTTCGGGTGATATTATGGTGGAGGTTTTTCGAAACCGGATTGTTGTATCTAATCCGGGTGGTTTGGTTTCGTGGCTCCGCCCTGAAGATTTTGGTAAATACAGTCGAACTCGAAATCGGTTAATTGCATCTATGTTGATGCGTACCCCGTATGCAGAAAAGATGGGAACCGGGATTCTTCGAATTGGGCAGGCATTGAAAGATGCGGGGCTGCCGGAAGCGGAGTTCAGCTATGATGAATTCAGCTTTTCGGTTTCATTGTTCGCCAGCAGACCGGCGGCATTTTCTAGTAGGAAGGGTTCACAGAAAACTTCACAGAAGGGTTCACAGAAAACTTCACAGAAAATTCTGGAGGCAATGGGGAATAATCCGGAAATAACCATTGCTGAGCTTTCAGAACGCTGTGGCGTTAGTACGCGATCCATTCAAAATAACATCAATAAACTGAAGAAGCTTAAGCGCCTACGTCGAGAAGGTCCTGATAAAGGAGGGTGTTGGAAGGTTCTTGATGTTGAGAACGTTCAATAAATAAATTACGGGTTTTGGGGTGCATGGTTAGAGACAAAAACAAGCACCCGTTCCTTTCAGTCACTGGATTAAGGGCTGAGGGATGAAAGGTGAAAGCTGAAACAAGGGAGAAAAACTTCGTTTACTTTGTTAACGTGAGCGCAGCGACTGTAGACAATAAGAAATTATTCACAGAAGTAAACGAGGGTAACGAAGTAGAGCTCGGTGCTCTCTAGCGAAGCGGGTGGTAAAAAGAAAACAATGTCAGCCACGAAAAGGCGCACAATGCGCGAAAACTCAGGTTGTGCAACTATCCTTTTTTGTGAATTATGTGCCTTTTTGCGGCAA
>RZYD01000646.1 GCA_009930445.1 Bacteroidia bacterium
GGAGACAGCAGTTGATCGCTAATCATTCTGCCGAGAGGACTTTCACCTCCAACTTATCGCCAGCTTGAAATTGCTTCGCAATTTCGTCGCGGCGCACTGTATGTCCTTGTTTGCGCTCTCTCGGTCACGAATCACTCGATACCGTCCGCCACTACGCAAAACTCACCATCGCCGACCTCAAAAAGACCCATGCAAAATGTCATCCGGTAGAAAAATGATAAAAATCATTTTGCAGAACCCGAAAAGCTGCGTATGTTTCAAGTGGTGGGATATCCCATCAGCGAAAAGAGAAAAAGAGAAGCGTAGAAACAGAAATACTAAGAAACTATAGAGACGAAGAAAATGAATGCAACATTAGTAAGAGAATATGAAACGCACCTTGATGCGAAAAAGCGGATTACGATCCGGGGTGCAGAGTGTGAATATTATGCCGTCAAAACGTTCAGTGACGGGCATGTGTTACTGGAACCTCGTGTGCTGGTTCCGCCGGATGCAGTTTCTAAGAAGACTCTGAAGATGATGGATGAAGCAGCTAAGAATTTTAAGCAGGGGAAGGTGTCCGAGTCCATAGCACTGGACAGGTATTTGTAGGAGACCTTTCATGTTTAAAATACGTATGGGCGTTCCTGAAATGGAAACGCTGTGGAAAGACCTGAGTTCCCGTAAAGATCAGGGGAAACTCAGCAAGGACGAAGAGGAATTCTTCATAAAGTGGGTTAAGACAATGGGGTGTCTTCGAGATAATCCTCGTCATCCAAGTTTAAACACACATGACATTGATCCCTTAACGAAGCGATACGGCGTCAAGGTGTGGCAATCCTATCTCGAAAACAAAACATCCGGTGCCCGTCGTACGTTCTGGGTGTATGGACCGGGGAGAAAAGAAATAACTATCCTGGGCATTGAACCACATCCCGAAGACAAGAAGCGGGGAAGCTACGACCGGATAAATCTCTCAGATCTGCCAGCGGGTGAAATTTAAAATACCTTCTTCTGGGGTAGGTGGATGACCAAAAATGCGGGTTTAAGGGTGGGGTCTGCTCAAAAATGGTCGAAATGGGGGTTTTGTCCGCAGATTAAACAGATTGCGCAGATTATTTTTGTGCTGGGTTGGCTGGCGGGTCAGTTGAGTAATCGTTTACAACCGCTACGCTAGAGGACGTCAGAGAGGGGCTGAGGCGGGGGGAACTTCAAAAGAGCAAAAAAGGGGGAAACAGAATACAACGAACAGAATACAAGGACAGGAGAATAGGAGAATAGGAGAATACAAGAAGAGAATAAGAAGAAGAATAAGAAGAAGAATAAGAAGAATAAGAAGAATACAAGGACAGGCATTATATATGCTCATAAAGACGGAGATCTTTCTCATTTTTATAGAAATACAAGATACGCACCTCTAAACTTCGCCGAACCCCAGAATTTCCGCGTCTAGACCGGTTTTCGGCCATTTTTTGACACA
>RZYD01000647.1 GCA_009930445.1 Bacteroidia bacterium
CCTCCCTTCACACCAGCGCCCGGGCCAATATCAATGAGCCAGTCGGATTGGAGCATGGTGCTGCGGTCATGTTCAATAACGATGACGGTATTTCCTTGTTTGTTGAGTTCCCGAAGGACTTTCATGAGTTTTTGGTGTTCGGTAGCATGCAGGCCAATAGAAGGTTCATCGATAACGTAGATAACGCCTTGCAGACCGGAGAGCACTTTTGATGCCAGACGGATGCGCTGTGATTCTCCCCCACTGAGACTCGAAGATTCACGGGCTAACGTCAGGTACGACAAGCCCAGGTTGTCAAGTACTCCGATACGTTTGTTGATAGCCGCAAGGGTTTCTCTCCAGACCGGTTCACTGGCATATTGTTTTTGTTGAGCGGTCCAGGTTTGAAGTTCCTGCAGTGTGAGGTCAGCGAGCTGTGCTATATTCATCCCGCCAAGGAGAAAAGACAACGACTCCTCCTTAAGACGTGCACCCTGGCAACTGCTACAGGGAACCGATTCTACAAAACGCAATATGTTGGTATTGCGATCGCGTTTGAGAATTTCCTCCATTACAGGCACAATTCCTTTGTAATGTCCTTCTTCGCGGGGTTTTGCTGTTATTCCGCTCCACTTCATCCGTGATTCAAGCGTATGTTTTCCAAAGGGTACTTTTATTTTATCCGAGCCATATAAAACAATGTTTTTCTGCGCTTCGGTAAGCTCCTTCCACGGGATATCCACATTGAATCCATGGGCTGTACACACCAGATTCAGTACATCCATAGTTACCTGTGAGTAAACAATATAGCCCGAAGGTGTGGTCATAACAATGCATCCTTCACGTAGTGTTTTGGTCGGATCACCAATAAATAGTTTGGGCTCGATTTGTTCCTCCAGCCCCAGTCCTTTACAGGCAGGACATGCTCCTTTTTCTGAATTGAAGGAGAAGAGACTTCGAGACGGTTTTGTTGTTGAAGAATCAGAGGTTGCCAGCCGGGCAAAAAGTAGCCGAAGCAGGTCGTAAATGCCGGTCATGGTTCCTACGGTGGAGCGGGTATTACGGATGATGGTTGTTTGGTTCACAGCAATTGTAGGTGAAAGACCAGTAATAGAGCCTACTTCAGGGCGTTGTAATTTCCCCAGTGCCAGTCGTGCGGCTCCGGAGAAGGTTTCCAGGTAGCGTCGGCGTCCTTCTGCATGCAAAACATCAAACACCAACGACGACTTCCCTGACCCGGAGACTCCTGTTACGCATATCAGTTTGTTTCGTGGAATTTCCAGTGTTACGGATTTCAGATTATGCTCACTTGCATTATTGATGGCTATGGGTATGGACTTCATCTTCTGTAATATTAAATATTCCCTTTTTCTTCATCCTCTCAAACTCCAATTCAAAATTTGGTGTAAATAGTCCGGATTTGAGTTTCGCTTCTATCCTTTCAACATCAAAGTATTTTCCGTCGGAAATTTCTTCATT
>RZYD01000648.1 GCA_009930445.1 Bacteroidia bacterium
TATCGGGAGAAAATATAAAAACAGGCTCAGAAGAAATAAAGGAACTGTTTTTGTTTTTCGGAGTAAAAGCAGCACAATGCCCAGCAAACTGTAAGAGAGGAGGATGTCACCGGCCCAGAGCAGTGAAATATGGAGCAGCCCGAAGCAAAACAGTATTCCCAGTCTTTTAAGGTAAAACCTGATGAAATGCGCCTCATCGTGGCCGTATTTTTGATAAAGAATAGAAAAACCAATCCCGAAAAGGAAAGAAAATATAAAGATGAATTTGTCGGCAGCATAGCCCACCACAAGGGTAAACACTTTTGCGTTCACCGGATCGGTAAACTGGCTGTAAAAGCCGTTGAAATCAAAAAAGGATGCGTTATATCCAAAGGCATTTACGAGTAATACACCCAGGAGTGCAAATCCCCGGAGAATGTCAGTCGTAATATCCCGTGTTGCGGGAGCAGTAGGGGTAAATGTGGTTTTCATCGGGTTTTGTCCTTGTTATTATTCGAAAAGATAAACCAGATAAACATACCGGCAATTGGCAAAATCAACATAAATAGAGGATATTTCAGTGGATTGAGAATTGATAAGCCGGATGCTGCATGCCAGCCCTTCTTCATTCCGGCAGTACCATTCAAACACTTCATCGCCCTCCGCATCAATGGAACTCCCGTCGTACTCCATGATGTCATAGCGTTGGTTTACTTCGCTGAAAATCCTGATCTGGTTGGCATTAAGGTCAATCTCTGTGAGGATATCACAATCTTTCCATTCCCTCCATTCCGACCACTGTGCGGTGGTTTCATTTAACACCGTATACGACGACCTGTAGGCTTTACATTTAATGATTTGTCCGAATGAGCATAAAACCATTAATAGAGCCAATGACGACAGTAGAATTTTTTTCATTTTTTTTGATTGTTGGTTGAACGGCTGAATTGTTATCTGTTTCTTCGTAAAAGTAGCCAAATATAATGATTTTGCATCCGACAATACTAAAAATTGCAAAATTCCTCTTAATTCTAATTTGTATGCTTTCAGCACTATTGGTCAGTTTATTAGGGAGCACGTCGGGTCCCTTGGCCTCTTTGATAATCCTGACGAATGAAAATGGGTTAACACAGGGAGGAACCGGATGTTTTTATTTAAGAAATATTTACTTGACGTTATTATTTTTATTTAGGGTGTTTTCTTAGGGCTCATTATCAATCCCTATTCTTACCATTGCCATTCGTTGTCTGGTTATCGCCGGGGATCATGGCGATTAATCATTTGGCCTGACACGGAAGGGTTTCTTCGCCTTGCATTAAAAGATGTAATATAAGAAATCTCACTAATGATAGCTGGGGGGCATACCTTCGTATTTTATCACGAATTCCGCTTTATTGCAGAAAATGAAACTTTCGTTACGGTGGTCGCGTTCATCCAGCATAATACGCCGGAAAACATCGGCCCAGGTGGCTAC
>RZYD01000122.1 GCA_009930445.1 Bacteroidia bacterium
AAAAATCATCAAAATTTCCTTTTTCTCATTCTCCACAATTCCGCCTGCAGCTTCGCGGACCGGATACAGCACACACAATTGCTGAAAAAGTATCGGTGCAGGCAAACCGGTAAGTATCAAAAGATCCTCTTGCACTGATCCGATAAATGATTCAATGGCACATTGCAATTTTTTCGGGGTTTGAAAAATATGCATTGCAAGGTTTCTGCCGTTGGGAATATCTTCTTCACCTGCGATGATAATCTGCTTCTGATCGAAAAAAACTTTATACATTTGTTCCATGAAATACAACGATGAAATCGCAACAGCAGTAGCTGAATTTTTGTTGCAAATTAAAGCAATAAAGCTGGATAATGCCAATCCATTTACCTGGGCGTCAGGGATAAAATCACCGATCTACTGTGATAACCGTAAAACCTTGTCTCATCCACAGATTCGTACCTTCATCCGCCAGAATCTGGTTAAAATTATTCATGAAGTATACGGCGATATTGATGTGGTGGCAGGGGTTGCTACCGGCGCCATTGCTCAAGGCGTACTCGTGGCACAGGAAATGGGGCTACCCTTTATTTATGTCCGCTCATCCAATAAAGACCATGGGCTACAAAATAAAATTGAAGGCACTTATGAATCCGGCCAATCGGTGGTAGTGGTGGAAGACCTGGTGTCAACCGGAGGATCTTCACTGGCAGCGGTGAATGCACTCCGGAAGGCCGGCATGAACGTAAAAGGGATGGTCTCCATCTTTTCTTATGGGCTCGATATCGCCATAAATAATTTTAAAGAAGCCAATTGCAAACTCTTCTCCCTCACCGATTATGCAACGGTAATCCATAAAGCGATTTCCAGCGACTATGTGAGAAAAGAAGACCTTCCTTCTCTTCTGGAATGGAGAAAAGACCCGGAAAACTGGAGAAAAAATGACGAACGATGATTGAATTTCCGTCTAAAACCAGGATCCATAATACGGCAGAAAACATCTACAATTTTCTGGCTGATTTTAATAATTTCAAAAATATTATTCCGGAAGAACGGGTAAAAAACTACCGTTCAACAAAAGAGACCTGTGCTTTTCAGGTGGAAAATATGCCTGAATTTCGTTTGAAAATGGGAACTAACAAACCAGTAACGACCATCGAAATGGTACCAGAAAGCAGCAGCGGCATTCATTTTATGCTTTCAATATCCCTTGAACCATGCACTGAATCCACTACGGAGGTTACGCTAAAATTACAGGCTGATCTGAATCCTTTTATGAAAATGATGGCAGGAAAAGCACTCCAAACATTCGTTGATACACTGGCGGTTAAATTGAAAAATCACATGGAATGTTAAGCCGGTGGCGCTAACGGAAATTTAATCTCCTTCACCTGACAGGGAATCACCGAATCGCTGGTACTCACCAACAACCTTCCGAATTCATCAATTCCGCTAATCGTTCCCACCACATGGTGTCCCATGATAATATACTCCAATTCTTCCCCAAAACGGTACATCCCCTGTATGTATTCCCGTAACAACTGATCGTACTCACCATAACCCAGCCTGCGGTAATACTCGTCAAAAATTTCTCTGAAGATCTTCAGGCTTGTTAACACATCATTCGATTTACCGGTAATCATTTTTACAGAAACCGGATTGGGGGCATCTGAAAAAAAATTCTCCTGATTCAAATTCAGGCCCACGCCGATAATGGAGGATTGGAGCATGGGACCTGACACCTGATTTTTAATCAGAATTCCACCCAGTTTCTTATGGTGATAATAAATATCATTGGGCCATTTGATTCGGATATCTCCCTCAGGAACCAGGATTTTCACCATATCCCTTGCCGCCAGGCTGGTAATAATATTTAAAAAAAACTGCCGTGAAGGATTTAAAAAATCAGGATACAGAATCACACTGAAAGTAAGATTTTTGCCTGCCTCGCTTTCCCAGGTACTCTCCTCCATTCCCTTTCCTTCGGTTTGTTCTTCTGCAATAACCACTGTGCCTTCAGGCGGACGACTTTCACGCACCAGCGCAGAAGCATAATGATTTGTTGAATCCAACGTTTTAAATTTTTTGATATCGATATCCGAGCGCATAACAAATGAGATTTTGGTAAAAGTACAAAAAATGATGGTACAGAATTTGATTATTAGGCCATTTCATTTCTATTCATCTAAACAAAAGAAGTGAAATAATTGTTTTTCGTACCTTTGCCCATATTTGTAAAAAAAATTTAATGATAAAAAAGAAGAATTCCGTGAATACTGAAATTCTGGCGCAGTCAATTATTGAAGGTATTCGTGAAAAAAAAGGTCAGGAAACCGTCATGATTGACTTTTCGACCATACCAAATGCAGCTTTCCGACGTTTTATTATTTGTGAAGGCACTTCAACCACGCAGAATACAGCCATTGCTGATTCAGTGATTGACACCGTAATCAGGCAATGTGCTGAAAAGCCCTGGCATACAGAAGGAAAAGAAAATGCAGAATGGATTTTACTGGATTATGGTGATGTGGTAGTGCATATTTTCCTCTCATCTACACGAAACTTCTATAAACTGGAACAGCTCTGGGCAGATGCTAAAATTGTTCCTGTTAGTGAATAAAACACTCACCCTATTTATCGATTGACATAATGGCAGATAAAAAACAACAATTTGGCACAACGCCTCCACAGCCCAACAAAGGCAATGATAATAAAAAAAAGAAGTTTTATTGGATATTCATCGCACTCATGGCTGTATTTCTCGGATACAGCCTCTGGGGTTTTAAATCCGGAACGGAAGAGGTAACCTGGGGGGAGGTTAAAGAAATGCTCGAAAGCCAGAATGTGGATAAAATCATTTTGGTAAATAAAGAATTTGCGGAAATTTATATCAAATCCGACCGTCTTTCGGCTTATCCCAACCTTTCAAAAAGCAATATGCCGGGGTCCTCACCCCACTTTTCCTATAACATAGGCAGTGTGGATAAATTTTATGACAATGTGGCGGAAGTGCAGGAAAACGTTGCAGATCCGGTATACATTCGTAACGAAACCCGGAAAAACTGGGCGGGAGACATGATAGGGTTTATTTTACCTATCGCAATCCTGATCGGAGCCTGGCTACTGATTATGCGCATGATGAGCCGAAATGCAGGCGGTGGCGGTGGACAACTTTTTAATATCGGAAAATCAAAGGCACAACTCTTTGATCAGGATTCAAATGTTAAAGTAAATTTCAAAGACGTTGCAGGCCTGGAAGAGGCAAAAATCGAAGTAATGGAGATTGTCGACTTCCTGAAAAACCCATCCCGCTATACCGACCTGGGAGGAAAAATCCCTAAAGGAGCTCTGCTGGTCGGCCCTCCGGGTACCGGAAAAACCCTTCTGGCCAAAGCCGTGGCCGGAGAAGCGAAAGTGCCTTTCTTCTCCCTCTCCGGATCCGACTTCGTGGAAATGTTCGTCGGCGTTGGAGCGTCACGCGTAAGAGACCTGTTCAAACAAGCAAAAGAAAAAGCACCCTGTATTGTCTTTATTGATGAAATCGATGCCATTGGCAGAGCCAGGGGAAAAAATATGATCACCGGAGGCAATGACGAAAGGGAAAATACATTAAATCAGCTTCTTACTGAAATGGATGGCTTCGCTTCCAACCAGGGTGTAATTATCCTCGCTGCCACCAACCGCGCCGACGTCCTCGACCGTGCGCTGCTCCGTGCCGGCCGATTCGACCGTCAGATCCATGTGGAATTACCTGACCTGAACGAACGTGCCGCCATCTTTGAAGTTCACATGAGGCCACTTAAAATTAATAAAAATTCTGTCGATAAAGAATTCCTGGCAAAACAAACACCCGGTTTCTCCGGTGCTGATATCGCAAATGTCTGCAATGAATCCGCACTGATCTGCGCCAGAAAAGGAAAAAAAGGAATCGACCGTCAGGATTTTCTCGATGCCGTTGACCGAATCATCGGGGGGCTGGAGAAAAAAAATAAAATTATCAGCGCAGAAGAAAAAAAGGCAATCGCTTATCATGAGGCCGGTCATGCTTCCGTTAGCTGGCTGCTGAAATATGCACATCCCCTGGTAAAAGTAACCATTATCCCCCGTGGCAAAGCACTGGGAGCCGCATGGTACCTGCCCGAAGAACGTCAGATAACCACAACCGAACAAATGTTCGACGAAATGACTGCCCTGTTGGCAGGCCGCGCCAGTGAAATGGTGCACTTCGGAAAAATTTCTACCGGAGCATTGAACGACCTGGAAAGAGCAACAAAACAGGCCTTTGCCATGGTGACTTATTTCGGACTAAATAACAAAATCGGTAATGTAAGTTATTACGATTCCACCGGTCAACAGGAATATTCCTTCCAAAAACCCTACAGCGAACAAACTGCTGTGACAATCGATCAGGAAGTATCCAAACTGATCGAAAAAGCCTATCAAAGAGCCATAACGATTATCAATAAAAATAAAGAAAAGGTAACGCAACTGGGCGACTTATTACTGAAAAATGAAGTAATTTTCAGCGATGATGTTAAAAAAATTTTTGGAGAACGTGCTGGGAGCGAATACTTACCCGACTTACGTGCCGTGAAAGCACCTGTAGAAATGATAGCGGATGAAAGCATTCCTGCTGAGGAAAACACCGACCCTCAAAAAGACGATAAAGAAGAATAAAAACCAATTTCGTATATGGACGAAAGCATCTCAAAAGAAAAAGTATTGCGGGAAGTAAGAAATTCACTCATCAGTCGGGTGGATAACCCTTATTCCTCCTCCGATACCGCACTACCGGTTTTTCCTGAATTATCCGACGATGCAGCCGTGGTTTTTGCCGATAACCTCACCCAACAAGGCGCACGGTTCGTCTATTGCAGCTCGGTGGAAGAATTTATGGAAACCGTTTATCTGGTGGCACATCAGTACCATTGGAATGAGGTGGTTTGCCATGAGGCTCAGGTTAGGGAAATTCTGGATGCCATCGGAATAAAACACACGGAATCATTCGACCCGGAAAGTAATTTTATCTATGTTACTTCCTGTGAGGCTATCATAGCCCGCCATGGCTCCATTCTGCTCTCTTCGGCGCAGCCCCTCTCAAGAAAAGCACTCGCTCTGGCTAATACTCAGGTAATCTTTGCCCTCGCATCACAGCTCCATTCCGACCTACAACCCGCACTCAAAGCCATTAGAACAAAATACAAACAAAAATTACCCGCTTTTCTGACTTCTGTAACGGGCCCGGCTACCTTTAAGTCTCCTTCAGTTCGTGCTATCCCTGCACCGACAGGTATCAACGACCTGGTTGTATTTCTAATTGATACAGAATAATCATCCCTTTTCAGGAATTCCCTATCTTTGTGGTTATGGATGAAAAATGGATAAAAATATATACCTCCGGTAATCCGATACATATTGATATACTACAAAATATGTTACTGGATGAAAATATAAAAAGTGTTTTTATCGATAAAAAAGATTCTGCCTATCTTTTTGGTGACATTGAATTATATGTGCAGCAAGCCCATGTATTAGCCGCCCGACAGATTATTAACCGATTTGAAGAAAATGAAACCACCGGGTAAAAGAACCCTAACCGGAGCAGTTTATGGGGTAATTATGCTCGCGGTTATGTTCTCAGGCGCTAACCTTTCAGGAATTCTGCTGAGCATCGCGGTGCTGCTCAGTACCAACGAACTCCTTATATTGCATGCGGTAAAAAAACAATCACCCGCATACTTCACCATCATGAGCCTGAATTTGCTTACGTATGCGCTGGTGGTAACAACAATTCATGGACTTACCCCGGAATCGCTTCTCGTTCTGCTGTTGCCTGTACCGTGGATTATTGGCAGTATTACTTTGTTAACCCAAAAGGAAAATCAGATTTCAACCCTTTTGGTGGGCTTGGTAAGCCTGGTATTTATTGCCGGGCCTTTTGCATTCCTCCACTATTTCTTTATATTCTCGTCCATCGTCGGGCTGCCCCCTTTTGCCATACCTGTTGCCTTTTTGCTCTTTCTATGGGCTAACGATACCTTTGCCTTCTTTATCGGTAAAAAATGGGGATCAACCCCTCTTTTACCCCGTGTATCACCGAAAAAAACCGTGGAAGGCACCCTGGGGGGGTTGAGTTGTGCAGGATTAACAGGGATCGCGGTCTGGGCAGTCTTCCAAAAACCCGGTTTACCTTTTTGGGTCCTTCTGGCCCTGCTTACCGCCGGAAGTGCAACCCTTGGCGACCTGACGGAATCGGCCATGAAACGCCGGCTTGGAATCAAGGATTCAGGGCACAGCCTGCCAGGTCATGGGGGATTCCTCGACCGGTTCGACAGCCTGTTTATGGCCGCTACTGTAATCGTTGTATTTTTGAAAATAATTCATTATTTTAACGTTCCTTTGTAACAGGGTTATAATCGTATGAAAATTCACCGTCAGGGAATACTTCCCATTACACTGTTTTCTGCTCTACTGCTGCTGATTGCAGCGGCTATAAGCGCTGTTTTCTCCCTTGAAGACTGGATAATCCTTTTCATCTGGGTATCGACAGGAACACTTATCCTGCTCTTTTCCATGTTCTTCCGAATGCCAAACCGAAAAATGTATCGCGATCCGAATGCCATTGTTAGCGCTGCCGACGGGAAAATTGTGGCCATTGAAAACGTTTACGAAAAAGAATTCTTAAAAGAAAACTGTATCGTTATCTCCGTCTTCATGAGCATTTATAATATTCACGTGAATATTATTCCCATGCAGGGAAAAATAGAATATACTAAGCATCACCCGGGAAAAAACTATCCCGCAATAAATCCGAAATCCAGTGAATTGAACGAAATGTACTCCACCGTAATCCATGCTGAAAAATGCAGTATTCTCATCCGGCAAATTGCCGGAATCGCAGCACGACGTATCTATGTCTCGGTAAAAAAAGGCAACGAAGTAATGCAGGGTGATGAACTGGGGATAATAAAACTGGGATCTCGTGTGGATCTGTTTTTACCGGAAACAGCTAAAATTAATGTTTCATTGGGCGATAAAGTAAAAGCCGGACAAAGCGTTCTGGCCTGGCTCAGGTAATTACAAAATTTCCTTTACTGCCAATAAACCGGCAACTTCCCAGGTAACGGGAAC
>RZYD01000649.1 GCA_009930445.1 Bacteroidia bacterium
ATAACGCTGTTTAGTAAAATCGTAACGACGTTCAGCCACGGTGTCGCTCTTAGCCGCTATTTTGATTTGATTCTTTTGCATATTAAACTGCATAACCTTGAGAAACACCTCCTGATCGAAGTCGATCCGTTCCTGTTCGATGGAAGTTTTAACCAATTCCTGCTGAGACTCTGCCATATTAATTTTTCCACGAGCTTTCCCCCAATCAAGGATTGGAATCTGAACACCCAGATAAAGAGCCTGTTGTTCGCGCGGGTCGGTATAAACCTGATTGAAGATGGTGGATTGATTATTAAGGCCATAGGTAACCGAGAGGTTGACGTCAAACCTTCCCTCCTTTTTCGCCTGGTCGAGCTGGCTGTTCGCTTCGAGCAGGCGCCGGTCAAAAGCAATTGCATCCGCCCGGTTTACGGCAGCGTAATCCAATGCCTTAGTAACATCTACCACCACATCAGGAATCATCACAGGTGGAATCAGTACAATTTCAGCATCCGCTTTAATTCGAAGAAAAGATTTCAATGTAAACATTTTCATTTCCAAATCCAACAAAGCATTCTCGAGTTGCGCGCTGGAGTTTAAATAATTAAGCTCCATATTCAGCACCTCATTTTCGGCAATCGTGCCCATTTTATATCGTCCCCGGGCAATTTGATACAAGGTATCGTTATTGGCCAGATTGGTTTGCTGTATTTTCACATTGATCTGCGACAGGAGCAAATCGAAAAAATAGTTTGTAGCATTAATGGCCACATTCTCCATCTGTTCAAGGTAATTTTGGCGAGCCTCCTTAAACTTCATCGGCTCGATGCGTCGTTCCCATTTAAAGCTGTTATAACCAAAAAGAGGTTGATTAAGGGTAATCCCAATGGGGCTGGAGATATATTCCACCTCCTCAGAATCGAAATAAATCAGTGAACGCAGAGAACTGGACAAAGAAATATTACCCCCGGTAAGTCCGATTTTTTGGTCTACCGATAAACCCAAATGGGATGATAACTGGTAGTAAGGTGCATACAACCCGCCTTCCGGAGTTTCGACATAAGTATAGGCATTAGTGAACGATACAGGAGCCCCCGAAAGATTTACCTGAGGATTATAATCGGCCTTAAAGTAGCGGTATTGCCAATAGCTCGATCGGTAGCGATGGGATGCGATCAAGGCTTCGGGAGAGCGTTGCCGGGCCATAAGAATTACATCTTCGAGGCTGAGGCGGGTAATAGAACGTTCCTGAGCCGCTACGGAAATTGAAAAAAGGAAGATAAAAAAGAAGACAAAAGCAGGTATTGCGAACGATTTCATAAAAACAAGTTTAAAAATTAATCATGACGTAATGACTGCACAGGATCCTGTGCAGCAGCTTTTCGGGCAGGCATATATCCGAAGGCGATCCCTACGGTGGCTGAAACGCCAAAAGAGATCAAAATCGAAGCAAGCGAAACAATGGTAAGGATG
>RZYD01000650.1 GCA_009930445.1 Bacteroidia bacterium
GTGATTGTTGGGCATGGCAGCAATAAACAAATGATGCTTTTCGCAAAAAATCCGTCCATTGCCCGTATTGAACCTAAATCAGGCGATTCTTATTCAAAAATTGCCTTAGAGCGTAGGCCGGGCGCGGGTTGGCGTGTTCGCCTGTGTGCACCCATTGGGTGAAAACGCATATTTCTACAACAGTTTGAAATTGTATACTTTTGATGCGTTTCATTTTGCAGAATCGCCTGATTTAGGTTGAATTTTGTGCGCCATCCTTTAGCTGGTTCAGAAAACGAATTGGCCATCAGCGCCAGCAACCTGCAGAATTACTGCATCAATGCTATTTACCCCAACTAGAAAAACTGCATCCTGATAACTGATCCCACTTGCTGAGGGTGCAAAATCTGCAATCTCATTATTAAATTCTTGGGTGAACTCGTCGTCACGAACAACAGGCATGATAAGTGCGTCGATTGAATTGTAATCAAAATGGGCGTTTTCGTAAGTTATTGTGTGGCTTGCAATGATGCCATTTTCATAAGTTATAGATTCTACTAGGCCCTTCAGTAGCACGGCATCATAGGCAAGAACTCCTTGGTCTACAATTATATCCAGTATGTTTGATTCATTTGAAATCACTGGATTAGATGGCGCTGTATTCACTGTAATTATTGTTGTATTGTCACTATCGATTCCATCTATATTAAAGTTGCCAGCTATATCCGAGAACATGCCACTCGCTACACTTATTTCACCGTTGGCTGTACTATTTACTGAAGGAGTAAAAATGGCTGTGTAGGTTGTGCCACTGCCAGCAAAGTTAGAGATAGTTCCGCCTGTGACAGAAATATCATTGACTGTGAAGTCACTGGTTGTTTCACTCAGTACGAATGTAATGGTTGCAACCTCGCCAAATGCCAAGCTTGAGTCACTTGCAGACAATGAAATGCATGGAGGTGTGGTATCTTGACTCGCAGGTGTAGCAGTATCTACATCCTCATATATAGATAGCATCACAAATTTATTTATAGACGCAGTACCCTGGCTCCATCCCGCACTAACATAATAAGTACCAGAATATGGGGCAACAAAATTCCATACATAATCCGTCCCATAAGTGTCTAATGAGCCTGAAGTATCAGTAGCAACCACATTGCCAAGGTTATCATACACCTGAATTAAGAAAGGATCAAAGTAACTATGGCTAAAAATATCGTAGGTCGCACCCTCTCGCCCCGTCCACGAGAACGTAGAGTTTAATAATGCATACGAATTGGAGGTGGAATAAATCGCAGATTGATCCCAGTCAATCAAAGCAGAAGTAGCTGTGTAAGGCTGGAATACCAATGGTATTGCTGTTGTCATAGCTGATTCGGTCAAATCTGGAAGATAATCAATTGTGGTGTAGCCACTTATTTCATTGCTCATAATAGTATCCTCTCGCTTGAAATTATTGAAGCCCAAC
>RZYD01000651.1 GCA_009930445.1 Bacteroidia bacterium
AGCATTTGAAATGCGCCAGGAGTAAAGTTTTCCACAGAAGGTTGTCAGACCCGGTTTCCCAATCGCATACATATATGCGTCCCGTTTTATCCAGCATCAATGCCCCGGTGCTCTGAATGCTTCAGCACACTGAAAAGATTATAGGTTTCGGGTAACGGGATGAAGAAATGTTCAATTATTAACTATTTGAATAGCCTATCTCCTTGCAGCATATTTATGGTTTTACAATTTTAACCCGCATAAGCTTAAAGTTTGGATCTTCGCCAGAAGGAATAATCGCCTGTAAGAAATATTTAGTAATAAACTATTTATATAAACTATATCATTGAATATCATTAATTATTAATTATTCATTGGTTGTGCAATATTGTTTATTGGATATTCATTAGTACGCATAAGCCTAACAAAAAGGCGTAAAGCTTTTTGTTGCTGCCTTACCGTGTTAAAACCACAGGGCTAAAGGATAACAATTTTTCGGGTGAATCGTTTTTCCCCGATTTGTAGAATGACCATATAGACTCCGGGAATTACCCCATTTAATTTTATAAGTTCCTTATTACCCGGCCATAAGCTTCCGGTTTTTTGAACGTTTCCATGCAGATCTACAAGCGACCAGGTCACTACTGCCGCTCTGTTTTGGAGCCCCGGTGCTTCAATCCACAACCAATCCATGGCCGGAACTGGGTATAAAAAATATTCTGTAAGCCCGGTGTCCTCATTGCTCCCTGTATTTCCGGTAACTGTGATATAATCAGGATAAACCAGGGTAAGTAGCGTGTCGGAGTATTGAAGGGTGCAGCATACATCAAAAAGGCCGGTTGTATCCCATGTGGCAAGCACATACCCCGGATAAACTTCACTCAATCCGGCCCCTTCAATTTCCCATGTGATTTGTTCCGGAATTTGGTTTGAATTTACAATTAACTGTATCGTATCATTCTTTTTGGGAGTAATGCAATCCGAAAGTATCCTGGCAGACATATTGGGCGCTTCGAGCATAAAAAATTCAGCTATATCTTCAGCTATCATCCGCCGTTTCTCTCCTGTGATATAACCATATTGTAGGGATGACGCAATGGTTTTATAGTTTTTAAAATGGCAATAGCACGCCAGGCTGTTGTAGTTTTTGGCCCTGATTCTGGTATAAGCCGGCCAGACGGGTTCAAGAAAATAGGGTGACCTGTTTGGCGTTCGGTTATAGGTTAAGGTATCATTGAGGAAAAGCACTTGTTCAATATCAAACCACGATTGTTGAATACAGCTTACCCGAAAAACATCGTGGAGGGTAGTCCAGTTCATGGGAAACCAAATGCGTCCGGCCTCCATATAGAGGGCGCCACCGTTGCTTAAATAATTTAACAAAAGGGTAATCTCCTCATTGCTGAAGAGGTAGTTCTCCGCAATATCACCAAAACAAAGAAAGACCGATTTATAGGCCATAATATCT
>RZYD01000652.1 GCA_009930445.1 Bacteroidia bacterium
AATCTGAACGAAGATATAAAGCTTATAGAAATGGGGAAATACAGGGGATTCCTTTGGAACAGATCAGGCGACAGGTAAAGAAATGAATGTTGTTCTCCTTCCTCCGTCTGATGAGGAGCTTGAAGAGGCCATCCGTTATTACGATGATCAGCTGGAAGGACTTGGTCAGCAGTTTAATGACTGTTTTTTGGATACGATTCGGTATATAGAATCTGGTCCCGATTCGTGGAAAAAAGTAGGAGAGCATACTCGAAGAGCCAATATTAAGCTATTCCCTTATCTTGTTCTATATGTACACGAACAAGAGACGATTGTTGTGACATGCATTGCGCATCAACATCGTGAGCCACAATACTATTTGTATCGGGTTTGGTAATTAGGTTGCATTTTACGTTATTACTAGATTCTGGGACGCTGACCCTTTTTTCACAAAGGATACGATTCTACGGCGTCCATGCGTCCTTGGAGTTTTAAACAGAAGTTAACGAAGTGAACAAAGGCGAAGTGCATTGGGCAGGAGTCGAGCGGGGGAGAATGGCCACAAAAAACACGAAAAGGGGAACGAGTACCAGCGGGATTGCAGACCGCTGCCAGTTGATACGACGGTCTGCAATCCCGTCGTTACTTCAACGCTATGAGCAACCAGCGAAAACATCCCAATCATGCTGATTTATGTATTTTAAAAAGTTCCAACCATTGGAACTTTTTTAAAGTGGTTGTACGACCGCGTTTTAGTCTGGTTTTGTTACGACCAACGTATTGTGGCTCCGTACGATCCCTTTTTGTGCACCTTGTGCCTTTCTTGACCGCGGAAGTCTAATGACGAAAGATCTTCTACAACCGCTTCGCTAGAGGAATAGAGAGAGGTGCAGAGGAATGAGATACAAGCGGAAATGTGCTAAATATAGGACGGATCCCGTTCCCCCTGTTCATGAACCGCTCATGGAAGGTGCGTAGGGTGGATTTCCTTATCCGCCATTTGCGGCATGAAGCGTGCGTCGCGGGTAAGGAAACCCGCGCTACGTAGTTTTGACGGTCTGAAATCCCGTCGGTACTGTTCTTGAATATGGTACTTGATGTGGAGGGACTATGCGCTTATGCTTTGCGCTCATTTTTTAGGGAACTTTACAGGGACGAAGTGTGTTCAAAATAGACGAGAATGCTGTTTTATGAGGTGATGTTATGGGCGGAAAATATATCAATCCATTTACTGATTTTGGCTTTAAAAAGCTGTTTGGGGAGGAAGCGAACAAGGATATCCTGATGGATTTCCTGAACGAACTTCTGCGTGAAGAAGAAGGGGAAATTACGGAGCTTCGTTTTTTGCGAAATGAAAATCTGGGGGCGATGCAGGCGGATCGTAAAGCGATCTTCGATATCTATTGCGAAAGTGCACGTGGTGAAAAATTCATTGTGGAAATGCAGAAAGCCAAACAGGACTTTTTT
>RZYD01000653.1 GCA_009930445.1 Bacteroidia bacterium
GTACGCAGGGATATTGTCAGGATGGTACATTCTTCGAAATCAGGCCATCCGGGAGGCTCATTAGGGTCGGCAGATATTCTGGTCGCCTTATATTTTGCCATAATGAACCATGGCGAAGGCCACTTTTCCATGGAGGGAAAAGGAGAAGATATGTTCTTTTTATCCAATGGTCATATTTGTCCGGCCTGGTATAGTGTATTGGCCCGATCAGGGTATTTTCCCGTGGAAGAGTTGAAAACGTTGCGTAAACTGGGTTCCCGTTTGCAGGGCCATCCCACTACGTTGGAGGGACTGCCCGGTGTACGGGTGGCCAGCGGTTCACTGGGGCAGGGGATTTCTGTTGCCATCGGTGCTGCTCTTGCAAAGAAAATGGATAATGATCCCCATCTGGTATATTGCCTTACCGGCGATGGCGAGTTACAGGAAGGTCAGATTTGGGAAGCGGCAACCTTTGCTCCGGCGAAAAAGGTGGATAATCTCATTGTTATTACCGATTACAACCGCAAACAAATCGAAGGTCCTCTGGAACAGGTGATGGATCTTAAAGATCTGTCTGTCAAATGGCGTGCTTTTGGATGGGAGGTGCTGGAGATGCAGGGTAACAATATGGATGAGGTAATCCGCGTTTTACAACAGGCAAAGGCTTTATCCGGAAAGGGAAAGCCGGTTTATATCCTTGCGAAGACTGAAATGGGTTTTGGCGTTGATTTTATGATGGGCACACACAAATGGCATGGAGTAGCCCCTGACGACCATCAGCTTCAGTTGGCTTTGCGCCAGCTTCCGGTCACTTCGCTGAGCGATTATTAATAAATCTTCATATACGTGCTTAAAAAGTTTATTTTACCCTTTCTTCTGTTACTGATCTTAGCAGTGCCAGGAGTGGCACAGGAGCCCGAACCTCTGCCTAAACCCACTACGCGGATCCTTTTCGTCGTCGATTTTTCCTATAGCATGTATGGACAGTGGCAAAATGATGTAAAAATTAACATCGCCCGGAAACTTTTATCGAATCTTCTGGATAGTCTGGCTTCAGTTGATAATCTTGAATTGGCATTGCGTGTATATGGCCATCAGCATAATTATCCGCCACAAGTGTGTAACGATACCCGCTTGGAAGTGCCCTTTGCCCCGGGTAACAGTCCCAGAATAAAGAATAAATTGCATACCCTACACCCCCGGGGTACTACGCCCATTGCCTATGCATTGGCGCAGGCTGAAAATGATTTCCCCCCTTGCGATCATTGTAGAAATATTATTATTTTAATTACTGATGGAATTGAAGAATGCGATGGGGATCCCTGCGCTGTTTCGCGAAGCCTGCAGAAAAACGGCATTGCCCTCAAGCCTTTTGTTATTGGAATCGGACGTGATTTTAGTACTGCATTTGATTGTGTGGGAACCTATTTTGATGCCTCTTCAGAAGCTCAGTTTTCCAAAGCTTTG
>RZYD01000654.1 GCA_009930445.1 Bacteroidia bacterium
ATGCGCTCCTGACAATCCTCCGCCAATTACAACAAGCCCGTCGATCAGTGAAATGGAGTCCGCTAATGCACTGCCTGCAACCTCTGCCAGCTCTTGAAACGCAGTAATTGCTGCCTGCCTGTTTTTTGCCTCCTTTTGCATTGCGATCTGAAAGATTTCCCGGGGCTCGGGGCAAGATGCTGCTGAAATACCGCTTTCCCGCATGAAAACATTTTTGATTCCCCGGATACTGACACTTTCCTCCACCGAATACAAGGGATAACGCTTATTCCGTAAGCGGTTTATTTCTCCCGATGCACTGTTATCGCCGGGTAACAGTGCACCTCGGCTAACAACACCTCCGCCAAAACCTGTCCCGAATGTGGCCCCAAAAAGGTTTCCATAGCGCTTCGGACTGTGGCGTTTTTTCAGTAAATGATTGATTTCCGGTAATAACCCTGCGATGGCTTCGCCATAGGTAAACAGGTCGCCGTCGTTGCGGATGAAAACAGGAATTTGAAAAATATTTTCCAGCATTGGCCCAAGTGCAACTCCTCCCCGGAAGGTGGGGAGATTTGCCAGATCTCCAATGATTCCGTCTTCATATTCTGCTGGTCCGGGAAAACAGAAACTGATGGCTGCTGCTTTTTTTGAGAGCAAGGTGGATACCTGTTCAAACCCACTGATGATATTTTTGAGCACATCTTCCAGTGTCGCTCCACTTGCCGGTAGGGTCAGCGATTCCACCATTTCTTTACCACCCTGTATGGCAGAAAAAACAAAATTGGTTCCACCGGCATCCAGTGTTAGCACAATACGCTCGTCGTTTGTTAGATTCATGTCTCCCTGTAGTTTTAAAACGCTAAAATAGAAAAAACTCGTTTGCAGTGGCCCGATGAATTATTAATGGGCCTCCAGCCATGTTTCTCCCGTAGCCATATCGATGTCCAGGGGTATTCCAATAGCGATCGCCCGGGTCATGTTTTTTTCCACCAGCCCCTTCATTCGCTCCACCTCCGGCTTATAAACATCAAAAACCAGTTCATCGTGCACCTGTAAAATCATTTTGCTGCGCAACGATTGCTCCTCCATCTCCCGATGGATATTGATCATGGCAATTTTAATCAGATCGGCCGCTGAACCCTGAATGGGCGCATTAATGGCATTGCGTTCAGCAAAACCCCTGACCACCGCATTCCCGGAATGGATATCGCGCAAGTACCTGCGGCGTTTCATAATGGTTTCCACGTATCCGTTTTTCTTGGCGAAAGCAATCTGGTCATCCATATACCTTTTAATTCCTGCGTATTTTACGAAATACTGATCGATGATTTCTGCTGCCTCTTTGCGTGGAATGTTGAGCCGCTCCGACAATCCGAAGGCTGAGATGCCGTAAATTATTCCAAAGTTTACTGTTTTTGCATTTCTTCGCATTTCTTTATTTACTTCTTCTATCGGTAC
>RZYD01000123.1 GCA_009930445.1 Bacteroidia bacterium
CCATATACTAGCATCAGCGCCTCATCGACCCGGTTTGGTGTACCTACCAGCACTCTACCCCGTGTACTGGCCGGACCTTCTGATATGGTAACGCCAAGTATTACATCACCTTCTGTAGTTGTTCCATCACCACCGGCAATATAGATCTTACCGCCGGTATCTGTTCCATCTCCGGCATCAATGGTCAGGTTTCCACCGTCTCCACTTCCATTGCTTTTAATCTTAAAACCAGCTCCCGATATCGGTAAAGCAATACCAGCACCGCCATTTATTCCGGGTACCACTCCGGATCCTAAATTTAATAGATCATTAGCCTCTTTAAAGGGTGACAATACGCCGGAGGTGGTTTCAGTCCATAGTTTTACGCCGTGATTTTCGTATATATTAATAATCTGTGTAATTCCTAAAGTATCTACAGTTCCATCCGCTTTAACCCAAAGGAATGCCGTATCACTATCGGCCAGGTTCATCAGTTTAAGCTCATTGTTAACTGTTACATTACGTTTTACAATGTCGCGGCTGTCTTGGGCACTAACCTGCAACACAATTGCCATAATAAGCGATAAGAGAAAAATTAATCGTTTCATTGTTTTGTTTTATTTGTTTAATTATTCAATAAACATTGGTACTCAATAATTCCAGCTCCGGTAGGGTTAATTACTTCAAACCCATTAACCGTTACATTGGTTATTTCAAAGCCACCTTCCCCATTTTCAGTAAATAATCTTGCATTAATGGTATAGCTGCCTGATGGTAAGGGAGTGCTAAAAACAACGGATCCTCCGACCTCAGAAATAATCACCTGATTAGAGCGGTAATTGTCGCCAGGAATAGGACCGGTTTCCTGGTTTACAAGGTCGAAAGTGCCTGTAAATACATTATATTCATACTTTAAGCTCATAATGTTTACTAACTGTCTTTCAGGTAACTATATGAATATATTTCTCGTTCAGCCCAGGTGTGAGTTTTTTCCTGCAACCCATCAGCCCACAGGATCCGGATGATTTTGTTTCCTTCTGCGTCGGTGCTCTTTACCACCTTTGATAAAGCCCACTTGTTTGTTCCTTCTTCTTTTTCGAGCTCCGTTCCAGCTGCAGGTACCTTGTCTTCTGACCTGGTATTCCGGGTAAAACCTAAATACATAACAGAACCATCTGCACTTTCAGCAACCAGATCCGCCTTTTGCAGAAGATCCAGCCAGGTATTAAATTGTGGTTGATAGATTCCCATAGCTAATATTTTACAGCTTTATAGATTGTTAATACTGATACTGCAAACAGTAGCAGTGCAATCACCAGGTTTATATTTTTCATCACTTTTTTTTTAAATCCAAATACTTTAAACTACTCCCGTTAATGATGCTTTTAATCTTTGCTGCATATTCTGGATCAGTAGCATAACCGGCCTTTGCCAGCTCTTCTGTCTGATCTTCTGCTGTTTCAGCCTTAAATACATCTTTGTAGCGTGGGTTTTGCTTTAAAAACAAGTTTCTGTCACGAATACTGTCTAAAGCATTATCATACACCCTGAAAGGTTCACGGATCCGCTGCGGAATTTCATTTATGTATTCAGTAGTGAAAAGGTATACGGTTTCTCCCTTCCACATGGGATCTGCTTTGATGCCAAAATAGTTGTGATACTTATCAGCGAGCGTACTATTCCCATCACCAGTTTCCAGTATTGCCTGTGCCATAACGACGCTTGGGAACAGCCCTGTTCCTTCTGTACTCAGGACTACTGCATCCTCTATCTTATGTATAAATTCACTTCTCGTCATGGTCATGTGCCTTAATTTTGCCTGATTTAAAATCACCTTCTCTATGGTCAATCTTCTTGCCGGTTGGCATAAATTTTTGATTTATTATCAAACACCCTCCACCGGTCGGATCCTCCCAGATATCCTCTACATAATACGTTCCGTGATACACCGGATGATCTACAGTTACTGTATCATGCAAGTATTCAAGCCATGGTTCCACATCTGCGACCCAAAGTTCGACCCTTTGCCCGGTAGATCCATGTGGATATACTGCTGTAATATCCGCAGCAGGTTGAACATCCATGCATGCATGCATGAAAATTGCCGTTAGAAACGAAAAAATAAGTTTTACTGCTACTTTTATCATAATTCAAGGCCTGTTTCAGTTTTCACATAATTTTTGATTTCACTGATGCGAGAATCTACATAGGCCATATATTGCTCATAGGAAAACTCTCCGTAATTTCCGGACGCAGGAGCCATTGTTCCCTTAAATCTTTCAACCTCTTCAAAGGCGATATCAGTATTTCTACCCCAAATACCATCCAGAGTTAAATCTTTGCCCTCATATTTCGACATATAGGCCTGTAGAAAGAGAACCTGTTTCCCTTTTGATCCTTTTGACAAAGGGAAACTACATTCATTGATATATACGGTTCCATTTGAACCGGTAACACTTTGAGGTGTTGTGTCAATGCTATTCCCATTCCCGGAATTACTTCCAGTAGATCCACCGGATGAATCTGCTTTGTTTTTTTTCAGAAACACATAGGTAATAATGGCTATTACAGCCACAACCAGAACCAATAAACCGATTTTCAATCCTTTATTCATAGTGCTAAAATTCTAAACCACATTTTTTAAAATATTCTGAAACCTTTTCTTTTTCTTTATCAGAAAGTTCATTTTGTAACCAGGTGATAAGGTTTCCGTTGGTATTGAATGCCCGAAATATTCCCCATTCAGTATCTTCCTGATGACCAAAAGTTGCGATGAGTTTTAACATGTCGTCCTTTGTAATCATTTTTGATAGTACATCATAAACAGCATCTTCATCTGTTCTGATACCATTCATGGCAGTAAACAACCTGTCGGAAAATATTTGATATTGCTCAACAGGATATGTGAGATTATCTTCCTGTACAGTTTGTTCGGCTTCTTTTATTAATGATTTGGATGATACTTTTTGTAGAAATTTTTTTCCCTGTTTCCACAGGATAATCACAATGATCAAAATCAAAAGACCATAAACCAGCTTTTTTTTATGTTGAAATATGTTAATGATTGTTTCCATTATCAACCTATGTTAGTGTATAAATTATGTATCCTTTACGGTCGTCTTTGTCTTTTGAACTATTCGAAACAAAAGGGGTATCCAGTCTTATGGATCCGTATCCCTCTTTACTTTGCCATACTTCTTTAATCGGCGCTATTACAGAAGGATATCCCGGATGCCAAAGTTTTATATTTTCCCCGATTCGTTCATTGAAAACTGATGGATTTGGGATCATTACCCAGATATCTGAATTATCATCCTTTACAGGACTAATAAGCATGATTTGCTGATTCACAATACTTGCATCTGAAGATGATGGCGGTGAACTATACTTATCTTTTGATACAATACTACCGAAAATCGCATTATGCTTTCTACTATACAGATAAGCAATTATTCCCATTAACAATAATATTCCGCCTGTGATCAATACTTTTTTCATTTCTTCTTTTTCTTATAGATTACAATGCCGATTACAGCCAAAACAATGAGAAAAAGTAAAAACCAGCTATAATTTTTTCTCTCTGATAACAGCGATTGGAGATTTTGGTTAAACTTTGATTTTTTTTGCAAATTTTCCTGGTACTCCTGCTGATCCTCTGTGAAATCATAATATTCCTGTTTCATTTTCCTTTGCGTTACCGTATTGGCAAAACCAAATATATCTCCTATTGCATTTGCAATCGCTGTAACCGGATCTACACCACTAGCCATTTTGCTATATCATATATTATTTCACTCAATTTCTTTTTAACTGTCACCGAAGAGGCAAAAAGTTGTTCCAATGCCAGGTCATTCGCGCCCTCTTCATCCAGTCCTGCCAAATGCGCCTTCTCGTGTTCAAGGACAAACTTTTTCTGTATCGGCGTTAGTTTTGAAAACTGCTTGTTTACATATATCGTCCCGGTACTCGTATTGGCGTACGCTACCTTTTTCATCGCGTTACAAAATTCCCGTTTCTGGAACTTGAAACACTATTATAGGATACCCTGAGTTTTGGTTTCGTTGTTGTCGTAGTTACTTCTCCCTGCTTCACGATTATTGATTTTTCTGCTGTATCGGTACCAATATTCCCGTTTTCTGAACCAGTAACCGTATTATCACTTAACGATTTTTCCTCTTTTGAGGTATTCTTTTTCTGGATATAGTACCCTACACCCAATACCAAAGATGCAATTACCAGAATTATAAAAACTTTTTTCATTTTTTGCGATTTATGATTATGTAAACCGCAATGGCAACAATTGCCATTACTAATGCCAAATTAATTACCGTTTTCTTTGATGATGTTTCCTGCTTTAAACTTTTTAAATCCTGGTTCTCCTGTAAAGAATCTGTCTCAGGTATGGGGTTTTTCTTTGAATACCACCCATATATCAACTTAGCTATTGTTAAAGGAAACATACCCTATTTTTTCAGGATTTGAATTACAATAAGCACTACCAGAAGAAACAAAATACCACCCCCTGCATAAATCAGCATTGTAGGTAAATTTGATCCGGATGTTTGCGCTGCATATTGATCTTCAGCGTTATTATCAGTGAAGTTGCCATTTTTGCCGGCTTGTATTTTTCCCCAAACGCCTAATCCAAGATCAGATAAGTTTGCAATAAAATTCATCCACTCACTTGAACTCCATGATGATGTATCGGTTTCCCCTGTTTCGTCGCCATCATTATACTTGATTTCTGAGCGAACAATGCCAATTACCGATTTAGCAAAAGCGCTTCCGAACCGCTGAATTCCTATTTGTACACCTGAAATACTGACAGGTGCATCAATATCATATTGATCAAATAAACATTCCATTTCGGTTTTATGAGCCGAAAGTTGATTTTTTAACCATTGAGTTTTGTCTGCCATAACTTTTCAATTTAAAAAGGCCCGGCCCTAACAGGGCAGGGCCTTTAAATCATCTAAAACCAATTAGAAGAAACTATGCTGCTGACTTGAATTTTAACGTAAATGTGACCGTTCGATTATTGTCGAGCGGGAAAGACAACAACGTGTTTTTGTTAAGAACGGCACCAACATTTTTGATCGTGATTTTGTTGGTTTGTGTCTGGTACTGGTCGTAGTAGTCCTGGATATTTACATAGTCCTCGCCTACTTTCCGTAAAGGAGAAACCTGGGCCATAGTAAGTACTTTACTGAATACGTCAGGGTTACTGGCCTGGATCGTGATCTCTTCAATGATTTGTGCGTTGAGTTTGACAAAATCCAAAAACTGGCGAATGGCAAACTTCGAGTTTACCGGTGTGGCCACTACTCCCTCTGCAATGGTTCCGTCATCAATTACACAATCCGCGTCAAAGCCAGCTGCAACGATTTTTGCGACTTCTGTACGTTGAACTGTGTTTGTTACTGCGGTAACTTCGCCGGTTGACTCATCCTGTGTTATTACAGTGACCACTTTCATGGTGTCAAAATGGGCTGGGCAGAGAATTACTGTTTTTGAAGCCCCGGAAGTATTTGCCAGGGTAAAACCGAATTTATTTCCGATTGAGCTTGCTAATTTGGTATCAATAGCCATGTTTTTATAATTTTAAAGTTTACCTTCTTTTTTTGCTTGATCGGCGTACCAACGGGCATCCGCATAGAGTTGTTCTTCAACCGTTCTGCCTTCTTTATTCGCTTTATCCTCGATCATTGCCATCGTTGATTCACTTTTTCGCATCCAGGTGACTGTTTTTTCAACATAGGCGTCGTATTTCTTCTTATTGTTGAAATACACTCCGGCACCAACAACAATAACCAGAACAATCAGTGCGATCCACCAATTCTTTTTAAGCACCTTCATTATCACCTCCCTGTTTTTGAACTGTCGTTGAGCGGGCAAAAAGTTTACGTTTGTTTGCACCGAACAAATAGTTATCAGCAAACATGATCACTACCAGAACCAATACGATTACTACCAGTGTCTGAATGCTTTTTAATGATGCGGCTGAAAATTTCATAGTTTATTTCTTATTTTAGACTACAAGAATATGATATTGTGATGATACACCCGCGCGATTTGCAGCGAAACACAGCGATTTTTCGCAAAACTTTGCGATTTTACGCGATAGATGAATTTTTGTTAAAACAGAAAACTATAGATCAATGGCAAAATCAAAGAAAAAAAAGAAGGAAAGAGACCACATCCCGAACAAAGAGACAATAAGGGCTATGAAGGATGCAAAACAGGGAAAAGGTACCAGTGTGAAAAACATAGAAGATCTTTTTGAAAAGCTAAACAGCTAAACAAAAAAGCCCGGATAACCGGGCTCATTCTACATCGTCTCAGCGTGATCACGCTGTCTCTCTTCCAATAACTTCAATTTTTTTGCGACTTCACACAGAAAAAACAGATCGGTTTGAAGCTGGGCATCCAGTTGCATTTCAGGTAAAAAGTGAATTGCTTTGTTGTGGATGCTCATTAAGCTGTCATAAACTCCCGGAAAATGGTTTACCATTGATTCCAGCTCTTCGATAGGATTAACTTGATTTTTCATTTTTGATTACCTCCAAAGAAAAAACCCGCAGGTTTGCTTCGGCTCCAAAGAAACCGTCCGCGCCTCGCGACAGCGGAAACCTACGGGTTTTCTCCTATAAAGAATTGTTGTAATCATTTTACTTTGGTATTTAAGCACTACAAAGGTAAGGAAAATCTTTTATGATGCAAAGTTGGGTGCAAATTGGGTTGCAGTTATACCCCTGAGGGGGACAACTGAAATTATTTAGGCACCATTTGGTGCTCGTTTAGTAACTTCATACCTACCCCCAAATGGGGGCAGCTAAAACTCAATTTGTGTCTGTGAACGATCCTGGTTAATGAGTTGTGTGAGCTCTGTTGTACGCTTGTCAATCTCCTTTTTCTTCTCGTTAATTTTTTTCTGCAGTTCTTCCTTATCATTTTTCAGTGAAATAATAGTATCTGACAAAGTTTTCAAGTTAAAATTATGGTTTTTTTCTTGCTCTGTAGTGTACTTTCCAGCTTTTCTGATAGATGGCAGAATTTCATGTGTAACCCATCTTTT
>RZYD01000124.1 GCA_009930445.1 Bacteroidia bacterium
CCCAGTCACGGATCTGTATTTCAATCAGCCGCCAGATGCCCCGGTTAAAATAGTTGTATTGGGGGCTTATGTTACTCATGTAAAAGGTTTCGTCCATGGCCTTTTGATTAAATTTGCAACTCGCTGCCGGCATCAAATGGCCGCGGTCGAATACTGTTTTTTTGTAATCATTAGGATGCGCTGATCCCTCTGGTACCAGCGGGTCAGGTTTAAAATTATTCTTTCGTTTTGCATTCCCTTTGATCATCTCCGGAGTGATTTTGTAGGCCACCCAGTCGGCCTGCTCCCGGGCTTCATTGTACAACAAGGCGTAGTAATCGCGGCAAATCAGTACCCCCTCCCGGCCCGCTGCCAAATGTGTAATCGCTGTGTTTTTTCCGACTGCAGCCTCAGGTACAGGTATCGTATCACTGCGGCAACTGGCCTTGGTTAAGATTTTATTTTTGGGTGTAAAATTTACATGCAATAGTATAATTATCGCACCTGTAAAAATGAGTGTTTGTGTTCGAATAGCACGGATTAACCGTTGTTCTCGTGGCCTGGATTTCATGGAGTAAAAGTACAATTCTTTTTCTGTTCAGATAAATCAATGGTTCTGTTTATCTTACAATCCGGTTTTGACGTTTCCGGGGGTTTCCCCTGATAGGTATTTTCCCCTCCTGTTCCTGTCCGGAGTAAACCAAAATGCGTATTATTTGTTACGTTATTTATCATATAGATTATTCAAACAACATTTCTTAAAACCATAAAATTCAGACGTATGACAGACATTGAAATTGCCAGAAAGGCGAAAATGAAGCATATTAACGAAATTGCTGACATTTTGGGTATTGATCAGGATGACTTAGTGCATTATGGAAAATATAAGGCAAAAATTCCCTTGAAATATATCGACCGTGAAAAGGGCAGTGAGAACACGTTGATTCTCGTTTCTGCCATATCACCCACGCCGGCCGGAGAAGGGAAAACAACCATGTCGATTGGCCTTGCACAGGGGTTAAATAAGATTGGAAAAAAAACTACTGTGGTACTTCGTGAACCCAGCTTGGGTCCGGTATTCGGAATTAAAGGCGGGGCCGCAGGCGGAGGGTTTTCCCAGGTCCTGCCAATGGAGGATATCAATCTTCATTTTACCGGTGACTTTGCGGCTATTGAACGGGCTCATAACCTGCTCTCTGCGATGATTGACAACAACGTACAAAGCACTTCGCGTAGCCTGGGCCTTGACCCCCGCACCGTAGTCTGGAAAAGGGTAATGGATATGAATGACCGCTCGCTGCGCCATGTGGTGGTAGGCCTCGGCGGACGGACTATGGGCGTGCCCCGTGAAACGGGTTTTGATATAACTGCCGCCTCAGAAATTATGGCTATTCTTTGTCTTGCGGAAAACCTTACCGATCTGAAAGAAAAACTGGGAAATATCTTTATTGGGTATACCAACGATAAAAAACCGGTTTTTGCCCGCGACCTCAATGCTCACGGAGCCATGGCTGCGCTATTAAAAGATGCAATAATGCCCAATTTGGTGCAAACGTTGGAAGGTACTCCCGCCATTATTCATGGAGGGCCATTCGCCAATATTGCCCAGGGTACCAATTCGGTCATTGCCACACGTATGGGACTTTCTCTGTCAGAGTTTGCAGTCACTGAAGCTGGCTTTGGATTTGATCTGGGTGCTGAAAAGTTTTTTGATATTAAATGTGGCTATTCCGGACTGAGTCCGAAAGCAGTGGTCCTGGTGGCAACCCTGCGCGCACTCAAATACCATGGCGGCGCAACCCCCGAAAATCTCCAGCAACCCAATATGGATGCGCTTAAGAAGGGAATTGTGAATCTTGAGAAACATGTCGAAAATATTCAGCGCTTTAATGTTTGTGCTGTTGTTGCTCTTAATCGATTTGAAAACGATAGTCAGGAAGAGTTGGATTTTATTAAACAGCGCTGCCGTGAACTGAATATCGCTGCCGTAGAAGCCGATGTTTGGGCCAAAGGTGGCGATGGTGCCATCGATCTGGCAAAAAAAGTTGTCGATGTCGCTACCCGTTGCACTTGTAATTTCCAGCCAATGTACGATTGGAAATGGGATGTGCCAAGAAAAATTGAAGCTATTGCTACACAAATTTATGGCGCTAAGGCCATTGATTACACCGCAAAAGCGAAAAAGGATTTACAAAAAATTGCTTCGCTGGGATTAAATGAATTGCCCGTGTGTATTGCAAAAACACAAAAATCACTCTCCGACAACCCCGACTTACTTGGCCGCCCTAAGGATTTTGTGGTCACCGTCAGAGAAATAGAAATCGCATCCGGTGCCGGTTTTCTGGTCCCGATTACAGGCGATATTATGCGTATGCCCGGGCTCCCCGCAACGCCTTCAGCTGAGATGATGGATGTGGATGCTGATGGAAATATTACCGGATTGTTTTAAACCCGGAAGGTAAAAGAAATGCAGGGAAAAAGGCGAAACCCACCTTTTTCCCCTGCCTCATTTCTGATTTTTTTCGCTGCAAAAATTTTCTGCAATCGCAGAAGTGATTATTCTGTTTTGCTCAGGATATCGATTCATCCTGTTAACTTATTTTCTGTTAATAAGATAACCCCAATGTGGAAGAACGACTGCCCGTTGTTTTATGCCTCGATGACCCCGGAGCCAATAAGCTCTTCTTCCAGGTACCATGCTGCAAATTGTCCTGCGGTGATGGCACGCTGTGGGGTATCGAAGATCATGTAAATTCCTTCCTCCCTCCGGATGAGGGTAGCGGATTGCAGGGGCTGCCGGTAACGGATTCGGGCTTCTACACGTAGTGACTCCCCTGGATTCAGCGCCAGATCGGGTCGAACCGCATGAATATCTTCTTTTCGTATAAACAGCCCTTTTCGGAATAATCCAGGGTGGTTTTTTCCCATTCCGGTAAACACTACATTCCGTTCAATATGAATTCCGATGACAAACAAAGGCTCTTTCATGCCCCCGACATTTATGCCTTTGCGTTGTCCTATCGTAAAAAAATGTGCGCCATGGTGTGTTCCGGTTTTTAACCCTTCTTCCGGATGGTAACGATGAGGTTGTGTGAGTTCCGAAAGTGTAGCATCGGAGGGTAACGGGGCGTAATGAGGTGAATCCGGAGGAATTAACATGATACGTCCGGTTTTTGGCTTGAGTTGCTGCTGCAAAAAGGTGGGAAGATCAACTTTCCCGACAAAACAAATTCCCTGACTGTCTTTTCGCTCTGCTGTGGGTAAACCTGCTTCGGCTGCAATGCGCCGAACCTCAGGCTTCTCCAGTGCCCCGATGGGAAACAAGGCCAATGCAAGTTGTTGTTGCGTAAGCTGGCACAAAAAGTAACTTTGATCCTTATTGCGATCTTTTCCGGTTAATAACTGATAATAGGTTTTTCCCGTTTTTCCTTTGGTCTCACTTTTTTGGCAATAATGACCTGTGGCCACATATTCTGCGCCATATTCCAGCGCAATTTTTACAAAACTATCGAATTTTATTTCGCGGTTGCACAGCACATCGGGATTGGGAGTGCGTCCTTTACTGTATTCTGAGAACATATAATCCACTACCCGTTTTCTGTAGGCATCGGATAAATCAATTTTTTTAATCGGAATTCCAATTTTTTCGGCTACCATGCGGGCCAGAAGCCAGTCGTCTTCCCAACTGCAATTACTGGTGAGTGCACCGGTTCTGTCGTGCCAGTTTACCATAAAAATACCTGTTACGTTGTGTCCTTGCTGCTTCAGTAGTAAGGCTGCAACACTCGAATCAACTCCGCCGGATAATCCGACAACCACCTTGGCCATAGCTCTTAAACACTTCTAAATAATTATCTCTGCAAAGAAACACATTTTCCTGTGAATCGTTCTGCTTTTTCCTGTTGGATTAGTCGTTGTAATGCTCGATGTTCATTGCGGGGTGCTTCTTGAGATACCCGTTGATAATGGTTTGTATGTCTTTATTATCGGAATAATATTGAATACAGGCCTCCCACAATGCCGGAGAGGGAGGATTATTTTTCGCGAAGAAACCAAAGCCTCTGTATATAAAGTTTTCTATCCACACGACTGAACGCTCGTCCGGGTCTCTTCCTTCTCCGAAAAGGAAAAAATTTTTATGCCGGTACTGGTATTGTTCAATGGCTTGAAGAACCCTTAGATTGTACGATTCAGGCGGTTCCTTGCCAATGCATGCGCCCCGGCATTCATGGATGGAGTACTGAAAACAGGCGCCTGAATTGGGGTATAGTCCGCAGAGTTTCTGGCATAGGTTGTGTTGTCCGGCCAGATAGAAAAGCGCCTCACGGCCTGTTTTTTTGCCAGCATACGTAGTCACCAGCCCTTCTTCTTCGCTTTTTTTATCCACCCGGAGCCGGATATACCCTTCGTCGTCCATTTGTTGATATAAGCCCCAGTTGAAGTAGGTTCGGCGTTGCTGACGGTTGAAAACCGGCATGTGGCTTTTTATTTCGTGCGATTCGAGCAACAAGGCAATCAGTTCACTCCCCGTAATTTCCCATGTTATGTCAGCGATTTGTTGTTTCATCTCCATGGCTTTTAGTGTTGATGTATTGTTGAAATGCTGAAGAATACGGTTGCGGATGTTTTTACTTTTTCCGATGTAGATAATTTTTCCTTCTGCATTGTGAAAAAAGTATACACCGGTTTGGTCAGGAAGTTCCTTGATCCGTGCTGTATTGAATTGGTCAGGGAGGCCTTTCAGGTTGATTTTTTCCGGTTCCGGGCTTTTGGTGAACAGCAGCTCGAGCAGCCTGACGGTGGCTTTGGCATCGCCGGCAGCCCGATGGCGTGCGTTGTTGTCGATTTGAAGCGATTTGCAGAGATTTCCAAGGCTGTAAGAGGGTAGGCCGGGAATCAGTTTGCGGCTGAGTTTCACTGTGCATAAGGTTTGCCGTTCGTAAGGGTATCCCAGTGCGCGAAATTCACTGCGTATAAAATTGTAATCAAAGCTGGCATTATGTGCAACAAAGACAGCCTCTTCCGTGATTTCCACGATACGTTTTGCTACTTCACAGAAACGGGGTGCTCCGGCAACCATTTTTGTATCAATACCCGTAAGTTGCGTGATGCGGTATGGGATTTTACATTCCGGATTCACCAGACTGACAAACGTATCAATGACTTTTACTCCGTCGTGAAGGTAAATCGCCACTTCCGTGATGCGGTCTTTTCCCGGCGACATTCCCGTGGTTTCAATATCCACTATTGCATATCGGGCCATCGGTTACAGATCCATTTTTAACTGAATAGCCTGAACGGTTTTCTTGAGCCGGGTCACCTCATCGGTCAATTTGTTGATTTCACGGTTGGGTTCAGGAATTTCAGGACTGATATAATTAACAAATTTCCATACTTCGCGGATTTCGCTCACATGGATATCGAAGGGGTCGTAGAGTGTATTGAGCGCGTGGAGGGTGAGTTTATACTCGTTTTTAATGCGGTTCTCTGCGATTTTAAATACAATACCATCGTTGAGTGTGAGTACAATATAAGGCCATTTATTGCGGATAGTCTCCCAGTTTTGTACAAATTCACCGGTAATGTAAGCACCATCGGGGATGGGCAGCATGCTGTCGCCACTGATTTGAAAGGTACGGTATTTCCGCTCTTTCGATAAAAAGGGGAGGTGAAAGGTCGGCAATACTTTAATATATTCGGGATCGGCATAGCCTGTGGTATAACCGGCTTTGGCCCGCTCATTTACTAATTCGATATTCTCAATATTTTGGGAATTTACCGTTGTCGCCAGTATGCGCAGGTTCGTACCCCGCACAAACACATCGTATCCGCGTTCCAGCTGCGAAAGCTCAAAACCTGATAAATGGCTTAAATCTGCCCGAATCAAACTGTCGATGGCTACTTTATAATATTCTGAAAAGGCTACCAGCGCTTCCATGTTGGGCTGGGCTACTCCGTTCTCATAACCACTGAGCGTCGAACGTTTCATGTTTAACGCCGTGGCCACGTCATCCTGGGTGCGGCCCCGCCGGGTGCGGAGAAATTTTATGTTTTGACAAAAGGTAGTCTTCATCTTGCCTGTTTTTGTTAAAAATTTTACCGAATAAAAGTATTTGATTATATTGTAATCGTCGATTTGATTAAAATCACATCAAAAGTAATAATAAAATCGTAACATACAACGCTATTGATCAAAAAATGGCACAAAAAGAAGAAAAATTTATCTCAGAGCGGGAAAACAGGACGATCCTGCATATGGATCTCGACACTTTTTTTGTGTCGGTGGAGCGGCTTCTTAATCGTGCGCTCGAAGGGAAACCGGTGATTGTGGGTGGAATGTCGGATCGTGGCGTAGTGTCGGCATGCAGTTATGAAGCACGACGCTATGGCGTTCATTCGGCTATGCCCATGAAAATGGCCAAAAGCCTCTGTAAAGAGGCTGTATTTATCCGCGGTGATATGGATACTTATTCCCGTTATTCCCGTATGGTGAGCGAAATTATTGCGGAAAGTGCCCCCTTGTTCGAAAAAGCATCCATCGATGAACATTACCTGGATATTACCGGAATGGATCGTTTCTTCGGAAGCTACTCCTGGGCGCATGAACTGCGCCGAAGGATTATCCGTGAAACCGGCTTGCCTATTTCTTTTGGCCTTTCCGTGAATAAAACTGTGGCGAAAATAGCCACGGGTGAGGCGAAGCCCAACGGCGAAATGCAGGTCGCGGCACCTGTTGTTCGCCCTTTTATGGGTCCGCTCTCGATCCGGAAAATCCCTATGATCGGACTTAAAACGTATCAAAGCCTTCGTGCTATGGGCGTGGCACGAATTGCCACCCTGCGCGATATCCCGCCCGAAATGATGGAACGGGTGCTTGGAAAAAACGGCGTTGCACTATGGAAAAAAGCCAATGGTATCGACCTTACCCCCGTGATCGCTTACGCTGAAAAAAAATCCATGAGCCATGAAACTACCTTTGAGCAGGATTCCATCGATGTGCAGAAAATGAAGGAAATTTTGATGGTTATGACCGAAAAACTGGCCTTTCAACTTCG
>RZYD01000655.1 GCA_009930445.1 Bacteroidia bacterium
AATTTCACCGTTTTGATCCATGTCTGGCCTTCCGGCATGGCCTCCGACATCTTAATCACAATATTCAGCGGTTCCAACCCCACATCATTTGTAAAATTTGTTCCTATTCCAAAGGAAATTTTTATTTTTCCGGCGCAAAAACCAGCGATTTCTTCTACCCGATCCGGGGTCAAACCATCACTAAAGACAATGGTTTTACTTGCCGGATCAATCCCCAGACTTTTATAGTGATTGATTGTGCGGATTGCAAAATCGATAGGATCGCCGGAGTCGTGCCTTACCCCATCGAACAATTTAGCGAATTTTGTATCAAAACACTTAAAAAACAGCTCCGTAGTAAAGGTATCGGAAAGCGCAATCCCCAAATCACCACGATAAATATCAATCCAGTGTTCTAACGAAAACTTGGTTGCCATTTTAAAACCATACTTGGCACTATGAAACATAAACCATTCATGGGCATGGGTTCCGATCGGAGAAAGGTTATATCGCATTGCAAAATGCACATTTGAAGTACCAATAAAAGTTGCCCCACGGTATTCCTGCAGGGTATCGATAATATGGTCGTGATTTGCATAGGAAAACCTTCGCCGCGTACCAAAATCTGCTACTTTTATTTTTAACCCCTCATAAATTTTCATCTTTTCACGCGCAATGGAAGTAATTTCTTTTTCCGGAAGTGGCTTCTTACCCGCTAAATCATAATATAATTCCGAAATTAAAGCCATTAGCGGCACTTCCCATAAAATAGTCCGGTACCAGTAGCCTTCAAGGTCAATGTGTAAGGCTCCGCCTTCCTGACGAATGGATACTTCATCGCTGTCGTATCGGTATCCGGCAAGAAAATCAAGATAGGTAGGATCAAGATAATAACACTTATGCGCCAAAAACTCTTTCTCCTCCTGCGTGAGTTGCAAGGCCGACATCGCAGCAACACAGCGTTTCAGTGCAATGGCAAAACCATCCGGAAACAGAGTCGCTCCACGATTAATAAATTGATATCTGACCTTCGCACGGGGAAATTTTTTTACCACACAATTCTGCATAGTAAACTTATAAAAATCATTATCCAGAATAGAATGAATCATAGAAGCTGATTTGAGGTTATAAGCATGGCTCCGGCCGCCTGCATTGCGTTAAGCGCCCGGTTATAATCGTCCGGATCGACATTAACTGCCGCAGTTCCATCGGTTATTAAAACCGTTTCAAATCCATCGGATAGGGCATCAAGCACACTATACTTCACACAATAATCCGTGGCCAGTCCACAAATATGAATTCGTCGGTATCCGTTTGTGCGCAGGTAGTCGGTCAACCCCGTCGACTGTAGTCGTAAATTATCGTAAAAAGCAGAATAGCTGTCTATATTTTCGTTCATTCCTTTTTGAAAAACCTTAGCACCCGCACGAAACAACAACTTATCATGAAACTTT
>RZYD01000656.1 GCA_009930445.1 Bacteroidia bacterium
TGTTATAACGAAATATTAGCGCATTCATTGCCTTTTACAGGGCGATGACGTTATTATGCAAAATTAAAACTTTCATAATCTCAACAGAATAAGTTGCTTGAGAAAGGTAAATTCTTTGTTAAGGCCGTGAATAGATTTTTATTTCGGTCGTTTTTCTATATATTTGTGATGGATAAAGCGATAACAACAAAAACAGGGCGAAAAATATGCGCATACAAAAAATATTATTGATCACCGGGATGATTCTGTTTTGTTTAACCGGACAGGGGCAGGAGTTGCTGAAAGTGCTACAATCTCATCCTGTGCTGGCCTGGGGGGGCAGCGATGTCATCACGTATAACGATACTTCCTTCCTGGTTGGAGTTGCTGCGGTTGAGGTGGGAACAAAGACCATCGCTTCACTCTGTCGTGTCGGAATGGTAAAAGCTCAAAAAGAGGTAGTTACCTTTATCAGCGGAGCCGAAATCACTTCTTCCGAATCTATGCTGACTACCGAAACGGTGGTGGATACGAACGGGCACCGCACTCTTATTGTTAATGATACCTATCGGGAACAAATCAGGGAAGACAGCCATGGATTTGTGAAAACGTTGCAGCCTTTAGGATTTTGGTATGAAGAGGACCAATCTGTTTTTTATTATGCAATATACAAACCCTTAAAACCATAGAAAACCATGAAAAAATTAGCTACTTTATTGCTTTTCTTATGCGTTGTTGCAGGATTAGCTAAGGCTCAGAATCCGGCCGACCTTGCCAAAACCGATGCAGTTCAGGAAACCCAGGAAGTACAGAACGACTACCAGGAATTTCCTGTTGAAGCCCTTAATAATTATATGATGAATGCTTTGTCGAAAAAAGGTAAATCATTGGGTACTGTTAACAGTGATGGAACGATTTATATTATTGGAGCGGCTACTACCGCAAGGCCCAGCAATATGTCCGGGTTTATTAATTCCAGGAATATTGCTTATAATATTGCAGAACTGGAAGCCAAAATGAACCTGCTACGGATGAGTGGCGAGGAACTGAAGTCGGGAAGAGGCTATTCGATGCTCGAAAATCTGGCGGAAGGAGAAGACCCTGATGCACGAAAAAAAGCCTCTATGCTTCAAAAGGCGGCAAAAATTGTCGATACATCACTCGATAAAGCATTGAGTTACCTCGGCGTTTCGGATGAAGAGATTGCAAAGATGAATCAGTCGAAAAAAGAGGCCATGTTTGAGCAAAAATTTAATCAAACCATCACTTCACTGGTGGCAGGAATGGTGAAAGGCTGCGCTGTAGTACGTATCGCCGAAGGTGACGCTGGAAAAGATGACTATCAGGTGGCTGTCTGCATGAAGTATTCTCCTGAATTTCAGTCGCTGGCATCCGTTATCCGGGAGAATAGCCAATATCAGCTTCCACTTTCCAAAGTATCCAACTCCAAAGA
>RZYD01000657.1 GCA_009930445.1 Bacteroidia bacterium
GAATAATTATTAATAAAACAATAATACACCGTTTCCTCGGGTAAATTTTGGTTCAATGAAAGGAAAACCGGGGAAGTAAGCAGCTCGTCAAAGTTTATCTCTTCATCCCCCACCGGAGGAACATCAGGATCGGCTTTACAAAAGAACCACAACCATTCATGGTTGTACATATCAGGGGTCTGATTTTCAAAATATACCGGTTCACCGGGACAGACCGACCTCGGATAATCGATTTGGATTTCCTGTGAAAATATTGATAATGAATACGTTACAGAAACAACGAACAATAAAAACCGGATATAGGATAAACTTCTCATAGTAAAATGCGTCAAAGCGCCTCAAATTTAAGAAATAGATTAACAAAACCAAAGTCAAAAACCACATTGTCCTGATTCGATTCAATGGTTATTTAAATCGTACATTCTCGCAGCCATATTTTCGTCCGGAGCCTAAACATTTACCCTTATCAAATGAAAATTTCAGTGAAAAGTAAAAATCCATACCGGAGAAATCAGTCAACCCGGTAAATGCACCAATTTTTTCAGTACCTAACGTCAAAGCATACCACCGGATACTCAGTCCTATCCGGGGGTATTTATACTGATACAGGCTTACCGGCAGGGCTGCTTCAAAATTACGCTGTTCGTAGCGTGGAACCAGCGCAAACTGAGCCGGGCGGTGCATCGACGAAATCCCCATCATCAGGGGATGAATCCATAAGGCATGGAGATAAAGCTGATAATCAAACGCCACATCACCCTGTACACTGACCGCCGCGGGAGTAAAAAGCGTAAAACGGTTGCCTGTATAGGATTTCGAAGCATCGGAATAAAACCGGTCACTTAAATCACGCATCAGAAAATGGATATCATTGAACTGATAAGCATGAATCTGTTCCCAAAGGTAATCGACCTCCGGGTATTGGTGGGCCATGGCATTTTCGGTAAACCGGACAAATCCCAGATCCAGAATACTGAACCCCACTTTGTAGAGATAAGAAGTATAATGTTGCTGACACAAACGCCGGAAATCACGGCGATGATAATTCTTGTCTTTTCGCAGCAAGGTAATGCCCAGGTCGAGGGAAAGGCCACTGCCTTTAAAAAAGGCCCCGGGGTCAGGAAAAGCATTGCTGTTATAATCGAGAGGCAGGCTCATTGCGGAAACTGCATTCATATTGGTAATATCGAGCGTTTCCTCATCCAGCATGGTGTAGGTGGCATTTTGGCCATAGAAATAAAATCCGGAGTGTGCCTGATTGTATTTTACGGTTATGCCGGCAGAGATTCGGTTATAAAAGCGGTCATCGAAAATCCTTGCCAGAGAGAAAGCATATTCATTCCAGGCCATGCCGGAGCCATAAAAATCATCTTCCGTAAACAAAACACCAAGTTGCGGGGGATAATTCAGACCGAAATAAGCAAAATTAGC
>RZYD01000125.1 GCA_009930445.1 Bacteroidia bacterium
CAGTATCCGAAGGTGCTTTTACATATTTGATGCGCTTCAAAAAACTTTGTCTGGGATTGTCCACTGGTTTCCCATTCCCTGATCAGCGCATACATTTGATCTTTAGTGTACTGTTTACGTTCTTTCATGCGGCAAAGCTAACAGCTCTGCCAGTGGCATATAAGACGGGGTTGGTAGAGGGGATACGAATGAAATACTGGTATCCTTTTCAGTTGAAAAAAACATAAAAATATAATAGACTACATATTGTTACAGAAAACATCAACAAAAACACTAATATTCAGGACATTACAAACAACACCAGCAAAACTTTAAAAAATACAAGTAATAAATGATCATTTTTAATAAAAAATATCATATGTTTGTAATGACCAATCCTAAATAAAAATGAACATTAATCAAAAGATTTTTCTTATTGACTAATACTCATAGAAATTTATCAGAAACCTAAACAACTGAGTCTATTAATAATGGCTATAGAATATATACGTACATATGAGAACCAACACTTAGTAAATTTCAAATACAGCAGAAAGGAGGTTTAAGAAATTTGAATTATAGGTGTAGTTAATTTAATTATTAATAACGCCTAATTACCGGGAGAGGGATTGAAATGCAATATTGGCTAAACATCACGCATTTCTATCCCTAAAGTCCGGTAATAGGTGCAAATATCACATTTTATGAGAAGAATTAAAAATTTTGTATTTGTATCAATTGTTATTGTACTATTCTCTGCATGCGAAAAGCAGGATAGTAATAGTCAACTAGATTTAAGAACAACTGAATCTAAAATGTTAATTTTTGAAGATCAAGACCAATTTGTTGAGACGCTTATAAAACTGGTTAATATGCAACCAGAAGAGAGAAAACAATGGGAAGAATCTCAAAGCTTCTTATCCATCGGCCGAAAAGCCGATGAATTCTATCTGTCGTCAAATTTTGAAAAGTTCTCAAGTCAAGAAGAAATCCTTGAGTATGCAAATAAAACAGACTTACTTCAAATTGTTGAAGATAAAGGTGGAATATCAATTGAACCGATATATCATCAACATGATTATAGATTTGTTGCAAATGAAAATGGATTTTATCAAATTGCTGATAATATTTTCCTTGTGTTGGAAGAGGTAATTATATCTACAGATATATCAAATAAAAATGAGTTATCAAAAATAAATTCATTTAATTATTCTGAATTTGTAGATAGTGAAATAATTAAAGCTCAAAAGATCTTTGACGATAATCCAACATATTCATTAAAAGATGCAACCTATAATTGTGGAACATATCATGATCAAAGGGTGACATCAAACAATGATCGTACATATTTAAGAATTTCTGTTCACAGTGAAAATTTAGTTTTGGGTACCCATCAATGGGTTTCATACACGGTAAGACCATATAAAAAAACATTTGGAGTTTGGTACTGGTGTTCTCGCTCAATTAGTAGCAATATAAGTATTGCGGCGGATTACTTATGTTATTATAGCCAGAATAGTACTCCATATTGGGAAAGAGTAACACAGGAGACTTCTTGTTCCAATTACTCATCATCAAGCTTCTCAGGAACATTATGCTCACATATGGTTTCTCACAATTTTTATGTTACACCTCAAGGTCACTTTGGCGGCTATGATTGTTGGGCTGATACACCATCTACAAGCCCAAATGTTGTATTACAAGCAAACACGTTTTTATGCCCATAATTAATGAAACAAAAACCACGAACATATAAAACCACAACAAATGAAGAATATTAATATTTTCTTAATTATATCGATTTTCATAATTGCTTCTACGTCTTGCGACAAGCAGGATCTCAATCTTGACGATTCATTACATGTTTTTAGTAATGAAAAAATGTTGGTATTTGACGATTTTGAAGAAACAACTATAACATATAAGAAGATAATTGAGATGGATCTTGAGGATAGGATATCCTGGGAGGATTCAATGAATTTCAAATCACTTGGGCGAATCAATGATGAGTTCTATAGGTCTATTGAATTTGAGAAGTTCAACTCTGCTGATGAAATAGTCCAATTTGTTACAGACAACTCAACAAAGATTCAGATAGTTGAGAATGATGGTGAACAAACTATAGAAACAGTTTTATATAATCACCACTACCGTTACTTGGCTAACAAAAATGGTCTCTTTCAAATTAACGATAAAATTTATCTGGTTCTCAATCATGCCCTTGTTAGTACTTGTAAAAACAAGAGTTACTTATTGAACGATATAAACGAGTCTAATTATATGGAATTTGAAGATATGGAAGATATCTCCATTCACACAATTCAGGCTACTGATGTATCTTCAAACTCTAAGGATCAAACATACAATTGCGGAACCTATCACTCTGAAGAGGATGTAGATGATAAAGAGAAGTTGTATATGCGAATTTCTATTGAAAGTACTAACTTTGATTTTGGGACATATCAATATTGTGCATATATAGTACGACCCTATCATAAAGTATTTGGTGTTTGGTATTTGTGTAAAAGAAAGATGAATGTTGATATAAGTGTAGCAGTTGATCATTATAAGTATTCAGATCCTTCGACTGCCAGTTGGTATAGAAAAGGTCACAGATATATCTGTAATGGACGAGAAGCTACAAGCATTTCTGGAATACTTGCTGACGAGATGTTATCACATGATTTTTTTGTGACACCAATAGGACATTTTGGAGGGTATGATTGTACAGTAAAAGCGTATAACAAAAAAAATACATCCATATTATTAACAATAAATGTTGAAGAAAACGCTTTCTTGTGTCCGTAACCTGATAAATAATTCATACAAAACATGAAGAGTAGTCTGCTTAAGGCTACTCTCTTTATACAACTATACATGAGAAATACAATTATAATACTCATTTTCATTCTATTAATATCAATCTTGTTTTCATCATGTCAGAGTGAAGTAAAGACTGATTATGTTCCTTTTTGCCCTAAACCTGTACTTAATAGTTTTATTGTTGCAGGTAGCCCAATTTCTGCTCACATATCATTGGCTGTAGGTTTTGAAGAAAATCTCCCAATCAGTTATGATAGCGCTATCGTTTCATTATTTATAGATGATATTTTTACATGTAATATGACGCTAAAGGCTGATGGAGTCTACGAAACAGAAATTATTGCTAATGAAAATACCAAATATACAATAACTGCTGATCTTCTTGGTTTCGAAAGAGTTTCCGGCTCAACTCATATCCCTGCAATAACCGAAATATATGATTTTCAACATATAAATGTTGCAGGAATTGACAATGAAGGGTATTCCTATCCAGGAATAAAGTTTACCTTTAAGAATGATTTAAGCCAAAGGAATTATTACGATTCCCGAATTTATATGAGGGAAAGTGAATTAATTAGTTTTATTAATCCAGTTTATATATCAGACTCAGTCCTATTAAATGAAGGAACTCCATTAACAATATTTAGTGATAAGATAATTCAGAATATTCCTGAGTATAGAATGCAACTAAATTATACAACTGGAATAACTGGATATAACAACTTCATTGGTTCTCATACAGAACTCTTTCCGTTCATATTTGAATTTCGGTCCCTGAGTGAGGAGTTTTACAATTATACTAAACAACTCTATTTATATGAAACCGGAAGATTTCCAGAATTTGGCATCGGTTCAAATATTACATACCCAATGTATTCAAATGTTGAGAATGGATATGGAATTGTTGCCGGATATTCATTTTGTATAACAGACACCATAAGACCATCCTACTAATATGAAACAACTTACATATATCTATTTGTTTTTAGTGACTACCTTTTGCATAAACTTAGATGCAGTCTCTCAGAATCGCATTTATGGGTATGTCTCTGATTCTATCACTGGCGAGGTTCTAATTGGTGCAAATATATACTCTCACATGCAACAGGAAGGTACATGTACAGATAATAATGGTTTTTTTTCTTTTCAAGTTTCAGAAGATACAATTATTAGTATTTCATTTACAGGTTATCAGTCTAAATTTATTTGTTTAAGTGACAGCACTAAACAATTAAATATACGGCTAAAACCCGGAAAAGAATTAGAAGGTGTTTATATCTATGCTACTAAAAAAATAACGCCCAATCTAAATACTCTTTCTATTAAAGAGATTCAATCAATTCCATCACAGACAGGGAAACCAGATATTTTAAAAGCTCTCCATAAACTACCTGGGGTACAAAGTCAAAATGAAGCTTCAGCACTACTTCTGGTTAGGGGTGGGAATCCTGGTGAGAACCTTTATCTTTTTGATAATGTACCTATTATCTATGTAAATCACCTTGGTGGATTTCTCTCAGTGTTTAACCCTGACATTATCAATGGAATTGATTTTTATAAAGGTAATTTCCCAGCCCGGTATGGAGGGAAGTTAAGTTCTGTCGTAAATATTATTCAAAAAAAAGGTACAAGCAACAAACATCAGGGGTCTTTAAGTTTTGGTATTACGGATGCATCTATAATGCTAGAAGGGCCTCTTGGACGAAATGCAAATTACATTGTTACCGGAAGAAAAACTCTTTTTGATTATATCTTACTTAGTGCGACAGCAATACAAGGTAATGATGCACTGTTTTATTATGGGTTTCATGATATCAATGGAAAAATAACCTGGACTCCCAATAATAAGACTAATTTTCATCTAAATATATACCAAGGTGATGACTATATGAATTTTAAAAATAATACAAATGCTCCTGGTGATGAAAACGTAAATCAGATTTCAACAACTTGGGGTAATTGGCTATCATCTATACACATGAAGAAAGTGATCACTCCCAATATTTATGCCGAAAACATATTGTCATTTAACAAATATAGGTTAAAACATCACCAGCAATCAGAATACAATTATCCAGACTCAAGAACATTCATAAATGAATCAATACGTTACTCATCTTTACAGGATGTCACTTTTCAATCAAATTGGAAATATTCTTCTTTTCAATTCTGGAATATGAGATGGGGAATTAAAACAACTAACTTGCATTTTACTCCATCAAAAGAATATACAAATGAAGAAAGCACAAAAAAGGAATTTAAGACTTTCAATACATACGAATTTTCCGCATATATTGAAAATTCACTTATGTTTGAAAATAAATTCTATCTAGACGCAGGAATAAGAGTTGTTACATTTCTAACAGATAGTAAAATCCCTATAAAATATGAGCCACGAGTCAACCTTTCAAAAAAGGCTGGAGCGCACTTGTTTAGTGTTGGTTATATGCAAACAAATCAATTTGCTCAATTACTCTTCACTTCAGGAACAATAACATCAAATGAAGTTTGGATTCCTGCAGGAAGTTATATTCCTCCATCGCATACAACACAATATGCTTTAAACTGGAAAGGCTCATTTGGTAATAATCTATTTCAAACAGAAGTAGGTTTGTACTATAAGACCTTAAGTAACCTATCCACATTTAAGGAAGGCTATCATAATCTAAGTGGATCATCTGATTGGAGTGAGAAAGTGGTATCTGGCGGAACAGGCACATCTTATGGTATTGAAACACAAATAAAAACAAATAATGGCGATTGGACTGGATTTATTAGTTATAGTTGGAGTAAAACAACCAGGATGTTTCCATCAATTAACAACGGGTTAATTTTTCCCTTTGATTTTGATCGTCCTCATTCAACATCTATTAATTTAAGCTATAAATTTTCTCCTAAATTAACATTTAATTGTTCCTGGGTATATCAAACTGGACTTCCATATACACCAGTAATTGGAAAACAGATTACTCAATCTATTTTCTTAAATGAACAAGGAGAATATGAATATTATACGGTATTACTATATGGGGAAAGAAATAGTTCAAGAATGAAAGATTATCATCGCCTAGATGTTGCCATGGTACTTATAAATCGCAACAGCGAAGACAAAGTTAAATCTGAATGGACATTCTCTATCTATAATCTTTATAATCGAAAAAATCCATTATACTATTTTTACAGAAGTAGTGATTCGAATGTTACGCCCAATACATCATGGGAATTAGGAAGCAATCAGGATCTCAAACTGTATCAGTTTTCCCTTTTTCCTATTATGCCTTCAATATCATACAAATACTATTTCGATGTAAAAAGAATAAAAAATTGGAAAATCAAAACGCAAATAAAAGAATGGATTTATTATGAAAACAATTAGCAAACTACTAGTATGGATTATTTTTATTTTATGCTTCTGTCAAACTGCAAAATCTCAGTATGTATCTCCTATCAAAGACAGATGGACAATCAATACTAGTATTGTACCTGAGTTTACTACACCGGGAAAGACCCCTAGAAATGAGATCAAATTAACTTTACATAAGGGAATAAATAATTTTCTTGAAACAGGGATATATCTTGGACATACAAAATATTGGTACTTATCAAGTAATGGATATTCGACAGAAGCAGGGGATCGGATATTAACAGGAGTGACAATCAAAGCACATTTCCTGCCTTTCATAATTACGGCAGAAGATATTAGGTTTGATTTGTATGTTCGCTCTAGAATTGGCATTAGCCAGTTATTCGGAGACCCAAATCCAGCTGCCGAGAACACGTTTTTTCAGTATTGTCTTGGTTCTGGTTTGGCATTTTATCCTACGAAAAAAATTGGCATCTTTACTGAGTTTGGGTATGACAACAAAGGACTACTTGGTGTGCAAAAATGGAGGCTTGAATATGGCTTAGTATTTAAGTTTCGTAGATCTCAGAATTAAGGTTGTTTTTACATTTACATTAATAATAAGCAACATAAATATTCAATGATACCCTTCTTTTTCTCTTTTCATCAACCTAACAAAAGGTATCCCCTCTACCAACCCCGTCTTATATGCCACTGGCAGAGCTGTTAGCTTTGCCGCATGAAAGAACGGTATCCCCTCTACCAACCCCGTCTTATATGCCACCGGCAGAGCTGTTAGCTTTGCCGCATGAAAGAACGAAAACAGTACACTAAAGCTCAAATGTATGC
>RZYD01000658.1 GCA_009930445.1 Bacteroidia bacterium
CCTGCTACATTTCGCTCCGGCTACGCCTGCGCTTCATTTCGCAGGGCGGTGCTATCACATTACTTCTATGAGTGTTTACACAATCTTTTTTATGCTACCGATTAAAAGCAACTTCCGGAATATTACTCCATTGGGAAATAACCTTTTTATCCTCACAAGTCATTTCATAATTATTTCTTAATAAACCATAGCAAGGGTAGAATACAAATCTTATATTTGGAATTACATAAAATTTGACATACTTTCCAGTATTGTTGAGGATTATATATTTACCATACTTTTTATATTCAAGACTTTTAGCAAACCAAGCCTGCCTATAATTCATGTCTATAGAATCAATCATTTCATGAAGGCTTTTCTTCAATGGACTATTCTTATTCCACATAAAGTAGGTGGATGGTCGGTCAATATCTTGTTTATAAGAGTGTTCGTTTGATGTTAAATATCTGTATGTCTGATCAATAGATGGATCATCAATAGTCTGTTCATCCAGAAAGGGCTGTATATTTAGTGCAATATTTGCAAGTTGTCAGCCGCTAAAACCAGAAAATACCTGAACTCCAGTTGCACCATAAACGCGTTGTTTTGTAATGGATGAAAATGAGACAAATATTAAAACAGGTAGTAGGGAAAGCGCTACTCGCAAATATAATTTTCGGGATGCAAAGAACAAAAAGAAAATTGAAACCGGTACAAAAAAAATAGATATATAGCGTACATTAAGCATAAAAATCAGAAATAGCAGATGCAATACTATAGCCCCCAATTTCTGGTTGCCAAGTATCCATATACCACTAGAAATCCATATCAACGTAAGTGATATAAATAATGAATCACTCATAACGAAAGTTGATAAAAATAAAGACACTGGTTGATACAAAAGAAATATCGAAAATATATAATACAAAACTCTACTCTTTGCTGGGAAAAAATACTTTATTGTAAAAAGAAAAACAAGGGATGAAATTGCGTAAATAATATATTGGATAAGGAAAATAAAATGATAGAAATCCGGAATCAGGGAAACCAGGTATAGAAATATGCCATATCCGATGGGTCTCATTGTAATAATACCTGGATGCATTGCCCCTCGGATATAACCTAACGAATCTGGAGTTATATTAGGAAGTGCATATTGTGAAAATAAATAACCCCATAGAATCCCAAAGAAGATAAAATAAATGATGATTTCTTTAATATCATCTAACGTTATAAAACTCGCAGCAATTATCTGTTTTTTCATTTAATGTTTTGGATTCAGATTCTTACTCCCAAAGGTAACAAAATAATTCGCTGGAAGCCGTTTCCAAACCCTGGTTTCTTATTCCCGGGGCTCGCTGTCTGTCTGCTTCTCCGGCCGCATCTGGGGAAAAAACAGTACATCCTGTATCGACGGCGAATTGGTCATGATCATCGATAAACGATCG
>RZYD01000126.1 GCA_009930445.1 Bacteroidia bacterium
TAAGTGTAATCAAAATCGAAAGCATAAAGATGCATTATTGAAGACCCGGTAACAGGAGAGGTAAAAGAGGCTCCACCGTAAAGGGAGAGCTGGTGGATGCCTTTGGGTCGACCCTCAATAAAGCCAAGATACCCGTGAGCTCCGGGGCCGTAATAGGTTAAAGGACTCATGTTTTCATTCTTGAGTGCAGTGACACCACCTCCCGTAGCAATCAGTAAAGATTTCGACTGGGAAAAAAGGATTTCCGGTAAAAAAAACAGTAACAGAAAAAAAAACAGCAACTCACGCATATCAATTGATTTCGAGTAACTCCACATTAAATACCAGCACTGAATTAGGGGGTATACCGGAAACAACAGAGGAGCCATAGCCCAGATGCGACGGGATAATAAAAAGAGCTTCTTCACCGGTATGCATCAACTGCAGTCCTTCCTGCCAGCCATAAATCACCTCCCAGAGGCCAAAGGTAACCGCGGTTCCACCGTAGCTGGAGTCAAAAACCGTCCCATCAAGCAACTTTCCTTCATAATGCACTGTAACATAATCGTTCAGTTCAGGAGGATCACCCGTACCTTCCCCGGTAATTTTATAATAGAGTCCACTTTCGGTTCTGACAGCCTGAATCGCATTGTCTTCCAGGTATTCGAGAATTAACCTTTCATCAATGTCCTCCTGTGATTCACTTGTGCAGGAAATAAAAAGCATACTCAACCCAAGTAAAATAAGCCATTTTAACGTGTTTATCATTATATTTTTTTACGAAAATACGGATTTCCTCCCTATTTTTTCTATCCATAAATAAAAATGTAATTTTGGTGGCGACAAAATGGTTTATGCGCCAACATTATACGCGACATGGTGTCTGAAAAGAGAACAATTGAAACGAACAATAAACTCCTATGAAACGAATTTTACTGCTTTTCCCATTGCTTGCAGTTACCCTTTTAGTACTGTTTATCAACAAGAAAGAGGCTCCGGAGGATTATGAATCCTGGCTGATGCGCCAATATCAACAAATTCCTGCTATGGACTATGCGGAGGCCAAAGCCTTACCAAAAATGGATCGACCTGACCTGGCTGCTTTTCAAAATTATCTGATGATTGTTGATCCGCAAGAGAAGCGCGTTCCCCGGGAACGGTTAAAAGCGGCTTTTCTACAGAGCAAAGCGCTGAAAAGCAGGGTTCAGGACCAAGGATTTGAACCCGTTACATGGGATATCCAACCCTCCATCATGGGCGGGCGTACCCGGGCGATTCTTTGGGATCCAAACAGCACATCGGGGAACAAAGTATGGGCTGGGGGTGTTACCGGAGGATTATGGTTTAATAACGACATCACTTCCCCTTCGTCGCCATGGCAGTCGGTGGATGCATTCTGGGCCAATCTGGCCATTTCCTGTATCACCTTCGACCCGAACCATCCCGAAATTCTTTACGTAGGTACCGGTGAAGTACAAACGGCGATACAAACGTACCGTGAATCCAGCGGTGTAGGATTTGGCATTATCAAATCGTCTGATGGAGGAATAACCTGGGATTTTCTTCCCTCCACGCAGGAATGGGCTTATGTTACTGACCTTATGGTGAAAAACGAGGGGGGAACCAGTATTCTTTATGCTGCTGTGGCCTCAGGAGAATATCACGGGCCACAAAACAGTACTCCTTCCGATGGCCTATATCGTTCAGAAGATAATGGGGAAACATGGGAACAGGTTTTGCCCGACATACCCGGGTTTACGACTCCCTACACCCCGGCCGATCTTGTACTAACCACCAACGGCCGTATTATTGTCGGAACGATGCCCAATACCGACGGGCAGGGCGGAGCTACACTGCTCCTGTCGGATGAAGGCACATCCGGAACCTGGACAATAAATGAATCGTATAAATTATTGATTGAACAAGGCACCGGAGGCTATTACCTCCCGGGGCGCATCATGCTGGCAGCTGCACCATCCGACGACAATGTGGTTTATGCGGTGGTAGGCGGCGGATATATCGACACATACCCGTATTATCATTGCCGGTATGTACTACGTTCGGACGACAAGGGGGAAACCTGGAATTCGCTGGCCAACCCCGACGCAGGACAATGGGCTTCTCTGGCCTGGCATGCTTTTGTCGTAGGTGTTGACCCGAATGACCCGGAAAATATTTTTATCGGCGGCCTCGACCAATGGAAAAGCATCAATGGGGGTAATTATTTCTTCCATGTCAGCGATTGGTCACTTATGTATTATGGCGGTGGTGACGACTATGTGCATGCCGACCAGCATGTGATTGCCTATAAACCCGGCAGTTCCACAGAGGCACTTTTTGGTTCCGACGGAGGTATTTTTTATTGTAATAATGCCAATGAAAACAACCCTGTATTTCAGGAACGCAACAACAACTACAACACCTTACAGTTTTATTCCTGCGCAATCCGGCCCCTGGCAGGTAGTCCCGAACTCATTGGCGGGCTTCAGGATAATGGATCGCTTTGGCTCGACGGCACTCCAGTGGGCATTAATGACATGGTACAGGGTGGCGATGGTGCCTTCTGTTTCTTTGATGAAAACGAATCAAATATTGCCTATACCTCGGTATATTACAACCGATACAATGTGTATGTGAACGGCAACCAAACCAATTACCTTGGAGAATATACCGGCACCTTTGTAAATGCAGGCGACCTCGACTGGAAAGATAATATCATGTTTAACAATGCCGTAACCTACTCAGGGCAAAACAGCAACAAAATTCAGCGTTACACGAATCTTCCCGACATAGGGAATTCCTCCACTTTTACCGTAGCCACCGGATCAACCGCATATTTTTCTGCCATATCCTATTCGCCGCATTCCGAAATCGGCGCTCCGGTTATTTTTGCCGGAACCAACGCCGGTAAACTTTTTCGTGTTGATGACGCCGACGAAATGATGCCGCAAAGCACAGAAATTACAGGTACAAATTTCCCCGAAGGAAGTATATCGAGTATTGCCATTGCAGGTTCTGACGATACCCTCATGGTAACCTTTTCCAATTACGGAATTCCATCGGTATGGCAAAGCTTTGATGGCGGTGCAACATGGGCGGATACAGAATCCAACTTACCGGATATGCCCGTCAGATGGGCATTATATCACCCTCAAAACAGCAAACAGGTGATGCTTGCCACAGAAATTGGAATATGGACGACCTTTAACGCACACGATACTGAAGTAGCCTGGTACCCTGATAATATGGGAATGGGAAATGTAAGGGTTGATATGCTACGAATACGCACCTCCGATAATACGGTAGTAGCAGCAACCCATGGCAGGGGATTGCATACGGCAGTCTGGCCGCTGGATGTTACCGTTGGGCTAAAGGAAACCCCGGAAACGAATTTTAAACTTTTCCCCAATCCGGCAAGTGGATCTTTTTCAGTAAGTACCGAAAAAATGTACATTGATGCCGTTGTTGAAGTCAGAAATCTCTCCGGGATGTTAGTGGTTAGCAGCCGCATGAATAATACCACCGAAAAAATATCCATTGCCCATTTATCACCAGGAACGTATAGTGTGGAAATTGTTGAAAATGGCAGGATACAACAAAAACAGAAACTCATAGTGGCAGGTGGAAGCAATTCACCTCGCCGATGATGAAAACAAAAAACTATTACAAATGAAAATTATTGGAATGGGAAATGCACTGGTTGATATTATGACACTGCTTCCTGATCACGAACTCCTTCACACCTTTAACCTCCCGGCAGGGAGTATGACACTGGTCGACAAAGAGCTCTCGCTGTTGGTACAACAAACTACACAACACCTTCCCACGGAACTTACTGCAGGCGGGTCGGCATGTAACACAATCGACGGACTGGCCCATCTGGGTATTGAAACGGCATTTATCGGTGCTGTCGCCGACGACCACTATGGACGGCAATACAAAGATGTACTGCAAATAAATGGCATCAGGCCCCTGCTTTTTCAGAGTACCAAACCAACGGGACGTGCCGTTGCATTAGTAACCCCTGACTCTGAGCGCACTTTTGCCACCTATCTTGGTGCGGCGGTTGATATTCCCCTGGAAAAAATTACATCAGAACTTTTCGAAGGGTATGACCTCTTTCATGTGGAAGGCTATCTGGTATACAACCATACGCTTATTCTTGCCGCATTACAGGCGGCCAAAAAGGCCGGGCTTCTGATTTCTTTAGATCTGGCCTCCTTTAATGTGGTAGATGAAAACCTTGAATTTCTTCGTTACATAGTAAAAGAATACATTGATATTTGCTTCGCCAATGAAGAGGAAGCCCTTTCATTTACCGGTAAACCGCCACATGAAGCCCTTTCCCTTTTAGGGGAAATGTGCACGTGGAGTGTGGTGAAAATGGGAAAAAACGGGTCGCTTATTCTTCATAATCAACAAATAACAGTGGTGAATAGTATTCAATGTGATCTGAAAGATACTACCGGTGCCGGCGACCTGTATGCGGCAGGTTTTCTTTTCGGATTAACAAAACAATGGGACATGAAAGCCTGTGGAATAGCCGGTGCTGTGCTAAGTGGAAAGGTGATTGAAATTCTGGGAGCAAGAATGCCTGATGCAACCTGGAATGAAATCAAAACTTCACTACGTTGAGATTATTACCGGCTATTTTTCGCCCTCTTTTATTATTAATCAGAAATTTATACATTTGCAGCCATTGTAAAAAAAATAGTAAAAAATTGTCAGATAACAATTATTAATCCACTACAAGCATGAAAGTTTATCAAACAAATGATGTCAGAAACGTAGCTCTGATCGGAGGTGCGAAGACAGGAAAAACAACGCTTGCGGAAAGCATGGCTTTTTATGGCGGGGTGATTTCAAGGAAGGGTTCGGTTGAAGACAAAAACTCCATCTCAGATTACCGTGAAATAGAGCTGGCGCGTCAAAACTCGGTTAGCTCCACAGTTTTATATTCCGAATATAAAGATAAAAAAATTAACATCATTGATAACCCCGGTTTTAACGACTATATCGGAGAGGTTTACGCTTCTATGCGTGTATGTGAAACAGCAATTATGCTGGTTAGCGCACAAAATGGAGTAGAGGTAGGAACGGAAATCAATTTCCGCGCAGCCCAGACGGTTAATCAACCCCTGGTTTTTCTGATCAATGGCCTCGATCATGAAAAAGCCAAATTCGACGAAGTAGTACGTGAATTAAAAGAATACTTTGGGAATAAGCTCATTATTGCCCAGTACCCGGTAAATGCCGGACAAGGATTTGACTCCATTATCGATTTACTCGATATGAAGATGTATAAATACCCCAAAGGAGGAGGAAAGCCATCCATTGAGGATATTCCTGCTGAGGAAGCCGACAAAGCAGAAGAGTTGCAGGCCGCCCTTATCGAAGCTGCAGCTGAAGGCGACGACAGCCTGATGGAGAAGTTTTTTGAAGAAGGCACTCTTTCCGCTGATGAAATTTCCCATGGACTTAAACTCGGCATTACCAGTTGTGGGGTTTATCCAATTCTCTGTACTTCGGCAAAAGAAGATATTGGAGTAGATACCTTAATGAATTTCATCATCACTACCTGCCCCGCTCCCAGCGAAGCTTCAGAAGAAATTACAACAAAAGAGGTTAAACTGAATTGCAAACCCAACGATCCCACTACCGCCTTTATTTTCAAAACCAGTATTGAATCACACCTGAGCGAAGTAGTTTATTTTAAAGTAATGGGCGGAACCATTGAAGAGGGACAGGACCTTATTAATGCAAAAAACGAAAGTAAAGAGCGCATCCCGCAGTTACTTGTTGTTGCTGGAAAAAACAGAGAAAAAGTAGCTAAAATTATGGCTGGCGATTTCGGTGCTACTATCAAACTAAAAGAAACCAGAACCAACGATACCCTCGTCGTTCCCAAATCCAATACAGGTCGCATTCAACCCATTTACAAACCAGAACCCATTTTCTGGACAGCCATTAAAGCGGTAAATAGCTCGGATGATGAAAAACTTGGACTTGCGCTCAATGAAATGCATAAAATAGACCCGACACTCGGCGTAGAATACAGCCGTGAGCTGAAACAACAAATTGTAAGTGGGTTAGGTGAAGTGCATATCAATACCATGAAATGGTATCTGGCAAATCAATATAAAATTGATATTGAATTATTTGCACCCAAAGTTCCTTACCGGGAAACCATCACAAAAATCGCCAATGCCAGTTACCGCCATAAAAAGCAATCTGGTGGAGCCGGACAATTTGGCGAGGTGCATTTGCGCATCCAGCCATATGTTGAAAATTATGCAAAACCCACAGATTTTCCCGTACGTGATTCACAGGAATATGTACTGGACTGGGGCGGAAAACTTATCTTCAATAACTGTATCGTTGGAGGTTCTATTGATGCACGCTTTTTGCCTGCCATCCTGAAAGGAATTATGGAACGTATAGAAACCGGCCCACTAACAGGCTCTTACGCACGTGATATCGTAGTGTATGTTTACGATGGAAAAATGCATCCGGTCGACTCCAATGAAATCTCCTTTAAACTGGCAGGAAAATATTCTTTTGCCGATGCATTCCGGAATGCAGGCCCCAAAATTATGGAACCGGTTTACGATGTGGAAGTATTGGTACCCGAAGAGCTAATGGGTGGGGTTATGACAGACCTGCAAAACCGCCGTGCTATCGTTATGGGGATGGATCCCGACGGGAAATACCAGAAAATACGGGCACAGGTGCCGCTGGGAGAAATGAACCGCTACAGCACAACCTTGAGCTCCCTTACTTCCGGCCGTGCAACCTATACCATGAAATTCAATGAGTACCGCCAGGTTCCCGGCGACGTTCAGGACCGACTCCTCAAAGAATACGCCGATCAGCAGGCAGACGAAGAATAGCAAAACAAGTTTTCAAACAAAAAGCAGCTCCTTTGAAGCTGCTTTTTGTTTTCCACAACCTTCACTCCGGGTAATAAAAATGGGTAAAAGCATCGCAAAATAAGGATTGCAAAGCAAATG
>RZYD01000659.1 GCA_009930445.1 Bacteroidia bacterium
GCATTGCCTTTTTTAACACCACCCGCTTTATGGTGTACCATTTCCCTGCCCCCAACGAAAGGCTCGCTTCATGCAGCTCCTTAGGAACAGACCTGAACAAATCGATAAGCATATTCAGTACAAATGGGATAATCATAACCCCCAGCACGATTCCTCCGGAAAGAAGGGTATAGCCAGTAGAAGGGGTATGAAAGCCGTGTTTTGCCACACGACTTACCAAGGGGACAATGGCCAGAATACCCCACACTCCATAGACCACCGAAGGAATACCGGCAAGAATATCAATAACTGGCTGAATCACCCTAAGCATCATAGATTTAGCGTAAAAACAAATATGGATAGCGGAGAAGAGACAGAGGGGTCCGGCAAAAACAAGGGCAATCAGTGTAACGTATAATGAGCTGAGAATAAAGGGTAAAAAGCCAAATTCCTGCTGCGTCGGTTTCCACACAGTACCCGTGATAAGCTGAAGGAAGGTGTGGCTCCCGGTGATGGCAGAAGAACGGAATAGCAATCCGCACAGAATACCCAACGGAAGTAGCAAAAGAAAAATAATCCAAAACACCATCCATATGGAACTCAACCGATGAATCCCTTTATTTGAAATCCAATTTCTCACCGTAAAACACGTTAATAAAAGAAACCAATTAGCGAATCTTTTGCATTTCATCCGAGAGTTTTTCCTCCGACAAACTTACATATCCAGCATCGCAGACATACTTTTGTCCGGCAGTAAGTATCCACTTAATAAATTTAAGGGTTGCTGCTTTTGTCGGTTTTCCATGGGCCACAAAATAGAGATCACGCGCAGGAGGCGAAGGATAAATCCCGGATTCAATGGCCCCGGCCATATCATCGACCGTAGAATAGAAATTCTCTTCAGCAGAAATTATTCCATCATCATTCAGATCCAGCGGAATCACTTCCAGGCCCGGGTATTTTTGCCGGGTTTGTAAATCATAGATATACACCACATTATTAAAACCGATACCATATATGTCGTTTTTAACCGCATCGGCCAGTCCGGGATCGCCGAACACACCGGTTCCGGCGAGTTCTTCCTGATCGGAATGTAAATAGGCTGCCCACATCGCTGCAGCCCCACATGCATCACTCCGTGTGTAAAGGTTAACAGGCGTTTTGCACTTCTCGCCGAAAAATTCATCCCAGCAGCGCAGCGAGTTATCGATAAAGAGCGCTTTAAATTGCGCCTGAGTGACGCCCCGCTGCTGTATTCTGCTGAGATAGGGATTTGATTTATTGAGGGTCGGTAAAACGGCATCACGAGCCACAGCGATATACCAGGCGCCTTTCGCTTTTTCCTCCGGCATCACCTCGCGGCTGAACATTCCCAAATCGACCATTTCGGAAAGAGCATCTGCCATCCCCTTCCCTGCCCCACCGGCGGAAATATTGA
>RZYD01000660.1 GCA_009930445.1 Bacteroidia bacterium
TGCACTGCTTAACGAAGTGGAACTTGTGCAGATGATCGCCGAAGTATTTGCAAAGCTCCATATTCCGGTAGTTGTGAAGTTGAATAACCGTAAGATCCTATCGGGAATTGCGGATGTAATTGGTCATCCTGATAAAATTACTGATATTACAGTGGCGATTGATAAACTGGATAAAATCGGACAGTCCGGCGTGAATCAGGAACTGGCCACAAAAGGTATACCTGATTCGGCAATTGCGTTACTGCAACCAATACTCTTGCTGCAAGGTGATAATGAATCTAAAATCAGCACGTTACGTGAGGTTTTAAAAAAGTCTGCGGTAGGGATAAAGGGTATCGAAGAAATGGAGGTTATTTTTCGTTACCTTAGAAAAATGGAAGTTCAAAGTGAAGTGGAATTGGATCTTACACTGGCACGTGGCCTGAATTATTATACAGGCGCCATTATTGAGGTCAAGGCCAAAGGCGTTCAAATGGGTAGCCTCTGTGGTGGTGGCAGGTACGATAACCTTACCGGGATATTTGGTTTGCCCGATACCAGTGGCGTAGGGATTTCGTTTGGTGCTGACAGAATTTATGATGTAATGGAAGAGTCGGGGCTATTCCCTGATAATGTAAATACAGCAACGCAATTGCTTTTTATTAATTTTGGTGAGAAGGAAGAAGGCTGGTGTCTGCCGCTGCTCGCAAGGGCGCGCAGAGAAAAAATTAATGCTGAAATTTATCCTGAAGCAGCAAAGATGAAAAAACAGATGAATTATGCCAACCGAAAAAACATACCTTTTGTCGTGCTGGCGGGGGAGGAAGAAATTAAACAGAATCAGGTTACGCTGAAAATTATGCATACCGGAAAACAAATGTCCCTGTCTTTTGTTGACGCCATGCAAATTATTATGTATGGAGATTCAGAATAGTACAATCGAAGTGACTCCGGAAAGGGTCGGCAATTACCCTTCGGCAATGCTATACTTTTACAATGATTTATGTGCACCCTGTGTAGCCTTGAAATCCCGTATTCATCATTTAGTTACAACCCATTTTCCGAAAATTGACCAGTTTTATTATCATGCTCCGGAACATCCACGATTATGTGCTGCCCATACGGTTTTTTCAAGCCCGGTGTTTATTTTTTTCTTTGAGGGTAAAGAGGTCTTCCGGGGTAATAATTATGTTTCCCTAAACGAAATTCAGCAGCGGATTGGCCGATTATACCGGATAATGTTTGAATAGATTACCGGGTCAGGGATTCTTTTTTCTGGAAATTTCAAAATTTTCTGTGGCCAAAGTATAGGCACGGGTTTTTCCTTCCGGTGTTATTGCCTTCTCTACTGTAACCGGATTGTTGGTTATCCGGTGGTATTGTGTGAGTGAAAATTCCATGAAATTGAGAAAGGTCATTTTATCCTTACCGTTGCCA
>RZYD01000661.1 GCA_009930445.1 Bacteroidia bacterium
TGGCAATTCCCTGAAAATGAAGTTTTTATTATGGATCGTTGGGGAGCGTTAGTCAGAACAATCCGCAACTATAATAACAGAGATAATGTATTTGATGGAACGGATAACCAAGGCCGGTCACTCGGTAATGGAGACTATTATTACATTTTAAAACTTAAAAGTGGACCAACACTGAAAGGTTGGGTCTACCTGCACCGTTAATAACCACACTTATGTGCGGTTGTTTTTGCGGTATTCGATTTTTATTAGCGGTTATTAATCGATTTTTGATCTGTTCTTTAGTATGAATGTGTGGTGTAAGTAATTGGTAAACAGTTGTATGTATTACAACTGGATGTGATTTAGCCCGGAGTGGAATGGGTTTTGTTCCTTCAGGCTAACGAATCGTATCCTAAGATACACTTCATGCTAAAACGATTAACATTACTGGTAGGATTACTGTCTGCTATTATGACGGGTGTGTACAGTCAACATGATGCACTGTACAACCAGTATATGTTTAATTATTTTATATTGAACCCTGCCTACGCGGGTTCTGAGGGCGTTTTAAATGCTTCCTTGATCGATCGTCATCAATGGGTGGGAATTGATGGCGCTCCCAATACCATGACCTTTAGTACCCATTTCCCTACGAAAAAGAAAAAAGTTGGCCTTGGTATGTATGTTTTTAGCGATAACCTCGGTGCAACCAACGATTATGGAATTATGGGTAATTATTCCTACAGCGTTGAAACAGGAAAAGGGATCCTCTCTTTTGGTGTTCAGGGAGGGATTTACCAACATCATATCGACTGGAATAATCTGGATATGGAAATTTCTGACGATCCGGTTCTTTTTACTCAAAGCTACAATGATATCCTTCCTGATGTGAATTTTGGCGTTTATTATTATACAAAAGACTTTTATATCGGGGCTTCCAGTAAGCATCTTTTCGAAATCGTTTTTGTTGATGTAACCCAACGCTGGAACACTATTTATGAATCTTTAGCCCGTCATTTCTATCTCTATTCAGGAAAAAAAATTACCGTCAATCCACAGTTGACTTTCGAGCCTTCTGTTCTTCTTAAATGGGTAGAAAATGAAAATCTTTATTTCGACCTGAACCTGATGGCCAATTACCATCAGCATTTTAATATTGGCGTTTCTTACCGTTCACATGTAAAATCACTGGTGCTGCTGATGCAAATCCATACTAATAATAATCTGTCTTTTGGATACTCCTATGACACCTATCTTGGTGAAGTTAAAGCATATAGTCTTGGAAGTCATGAGTTTACGATTCGTTATACTATTGATGTATTTGCAAAGCGCTCTGCTTGCAATGATTTTGAGTAAAGGCCACGCCCTCCTTGAATCATGACTTCCTTTGTGGCCGGTTTTTTTACTGCTTCAGTATTTTATAACTGAAGTGGTGTG
>RZYD01000662.1 GCA_009930445.1 Bacteroidia bacterium
TTTTCCATCAGTGGTCTCCTTTGGTTGATTACCGCCAAATCTAACCGATTTGGCGTGGAGACCACTACCTACTTTTAACAATTTATGGGACATTACCAAATTGGATGAAACCGATGTCTCTGCGATGGAGTACAACGCCTTGCGTTGGATGCAAATTACTGGAAAGGACGACAAATGAGAGTGATACCGAAAACATTACTAACTGTATTAACCATGACAACGCTGTCTTTTGCCGGTGCACTAGAAATCATCGGGATGGACAAAAACAACGGCATACTATTCAAAGGGGCATCTCTGAGTAATTATTACATGCTTGAATTCGCGACCTCTGCGCAGGGTCCATGGACAAATTGGGGCGCAGTGTCTCAAATGCCCATCACGGGAGAAGTGATGTCAACCTCTATACCTATGCTTTTTCGAGTTCGACAAGTCGCGGATAACCAGTTTCCTGTATACGCTACAGGAACTCCTGTCTATGTGGAAAGTGACCCTGTTTGGGCGAAAGATAAAAATGATTTCTATCCCAAAAACGAGGCCGACGAACTGTTCGCCACTGGAACTCCTCTTTACGTATTCAATGAAGCAGATCCCGTTTATGAAACAGAAAAATCAATGTACGCCACAGGTTTCCCTGTCTATGTAGAAACAGATCCAATGTGGACTGCTGACAAAAAAGATTACTACCCTAAAACGGAAGCCGACGAACTGTTCGCTACGGGCACGCCCCTGTATGTACTGAGTGAAATAGATCCTATTTTTGAATCGCAAAAAACAAATTTCGCATCGGAAGTCACGGTTGCTGATCTCGCATCCAGACTAACGGCTCTCGAAAAACGTTTTACTCCCGCCATGTCTATTTCGACCACTTCATCCGTTTTTTCATCCATGGGTGCAACCACAACCGTCAGCGTCAGCACACATGATCAATGGTGGAGATACAACAGCACATCCCAATGGATACAGGTAATATCTCACTCTTTTGACTATTCGATCCCCAGAAATGACAAACTAAATTATGGCTATGGTTATGGCTACGGATATGGCTACGGATATTTATTTTTTGGGCAGGGCCGTGTTAATTTGAAAATTTTCAAAAACTACACCACTAGACCTCGTAATGGGAGCGTGACCTTTGCAGATCAAACATTCTCAGTTCAACAACAGTAAGCATTCATAATCAACAAATTTCCTCTGCGAGTACATGGGATTCCGTGGATGAGGAAATGCTGATATGCTCGAAATCACCTGAGAAGTATTTTTCTGCTGACTCCCCCGATGTTCCCGCATCCAGAGTGCCGCCATGTATTCCAGCTGCAGGACAATAAGGTCGCCGTAAAGCCTGTATTATGTTGTTGCGCATATCATTGCACAAGCACAACGTACAGCCTCCGGCACAGATCCGGACGTGCGCTACTA
>RZYD01000663.1 GCA_009930445.1 Bacteroidia bacterium
CCCTGGCCAATAAGATAATCGAATTGATATTCCAAAAAAGGGCGTCCATGCACAGGCGCCATAGGCTTGGGCACATCATGCACCACTTCCTGTAAACGTGTGCCAAAACCTCCCGCAAGAATAACCGCTTCTTTCATTGGTAGCTGTTAATAATGATTTACTTCAGGCCAAAGGATCGCTCTATTTTGCAACAGGATCATGGATCGGGCTAATCCTGAGGGAATATGCTGGATTCCACTAATTCACAAAGAATATGTCCTATTAAAATATGGGCTTCCTGAATCCGTGGCGTTGAAGCAGAGGGAACATTGAGCAGATAGTCGCAGTATGCCGCCATTTTTCCACCGCCATTTCCCGTCAAACCCACGGTAATCATCCCACGTCGATGGGCTTCCTCCATGGCACGAATAATATTCTCACTATTCCCGGAAGTAGAAATCGCCACAAGCACATCGCCTTTGCGTCCCTTGCTCTGCACACTGCGCGCATAAACATCATTAAAAGAATAGTCGTTGGCTACAGCTGTAAGGTAACTCGTATTCACATGCAAAGCCTCAGCAAAAAGAGCCGGACGATCGTAATAAAACCTCCCGCTCAGCTCCGCAGCAAGATGCTGGGCATCAGCCGCACTTCCACCATTACCGCAAAACAACACCTTTCTGTCGTTACGTAAAGCAGTAATCAGCGATTCAGAAACCTCGTTCATCCGTTCTATCAGGGCTTCATCGGCAAGAAGAGCCTTTTTTAACTCCAGCGATTCGGCAATAGCCTGCTGTATCTTATTCATTTTGTTTCCATTTTTTGCAAAGATAGAAAAGAAAGGTACACGCCAAAACAAGGAGGTCGTGTTCATGAAGGTAACACGGGCCCAATAAGAAACATTTACTTTATTTTCCAGGTATATACGCCCTGTGTGGTAAAATCGTAGCGTTTGGGGCTTCCGCCAAAGCGGGCCAGTTGACGGATCACCTCGTCGCGGGTATTTCCGGGGCAATAAAAAACCATAAAACCGCCACCGCCGGCACCGGAAATTTTGCCACCCGTGGCTCCGGCGTCCATGGCTGTTTGGTAAATCTCATCAAAATAAGAATTTGTAATGCCATGGGCCATTTTCTTCTTATGCTGCCAACCCATATCCAGAATTTCACCAATATCATTAAGATTACCACGCAACAGTGCCTCTTTCATCATCACTGCCTGCCGTTTTAACTGGTGCATCGCATCGATGGAGATCGTGTTTTTTTCTGCAACATTCTTTGACTGCGAGGCAATAATCTCGGAGGAGATACGACTGGTTTGTGTATAATACAACACCAGATTATGCGCCAGTTCCATCAGGTAATAGGGCTTTATACGCAGCGGATTGACAATCACTTTGTCGTCGGCATAAAACTCCATAAAATTAACCCCGCCAAA
>RZYD01000664.1 GCA_009930445.1 Bacteroidia bacterium
TCAGCGGGTATTTGTTTCGCACCGCGGCATGAAACAGCCTGTAGTGCTGGTTACAGAGGGGTATGCTGCCGCCTATGCCGATAATCCTGAATATGCCTGCGAACTGACCCGTTACCTTCAGGCTAATCAGGTCGTGGTGGAACATCGGTTTTTTGAAGCATCAGTCCCGGATTCCATGGGTTGGGATTATCTGACGGTAGCAAATGCTGCCGCTGATCACCATCGCATTGTGGAACTCCTGAAAACCATCTATAAGCGCAGCGAGTGGATTAATACCGGAATCTCAAAAGGAGGACAAACGGCCACTTACCATCGTTTTTTTTATCCCGATGATGTAGACGTTACGGTAGGATACGTTTGTCCGATAAATTTGGCCCGGGAAGATCCCAGAATATTTTCATTCCTTAAAACCGTCGGAACGGAGCCATGCCGGGAAAAAATATATGATTTCCAAAAGTATCTGTTGGAGAACAAAAAGGAATTTCTTCCCATATTTGATTATCTGACGGATAAAAAAGGGCTTACCTATAGCATGGGCAAGGAAGCAGCTTATGAGTTGGTGATTTGCGAGTATGCTTTTGCTTTTTGGCAATGGGGCGTCGGTTGCGATAATATTCCTGGGCCTCAAACTCAACCTAAAGATGCGGTCAGTCACCTTGATCAGGTTGCCGGATTCGATTTCTTCGCCGAAGAAAGTAAATCGGATATGCAGCCTTTCTTTTATCAGGCACTTACTGAAATTGGAATGTACAGTTATGATTTTTCCCTGTTTGATGGAAAAATAACGGCTTGTCGCGACAGTACCTTTATGTTTTTCATGCCTGAAAATGCTGATACTACTTACAATTTTTCAACAATGCATGCAGTGGATCAATGGATTCAGAAGGAGGCGGAGCAGGTAATTTGGTTGTACGGAGAATACGATCCCTGGAGTGCTACGGCAGCCCGCGCTGAAGGAAATCCTAAGGTGTTGAAGATTGTTAAACCCGGGGGATCACACCTGACTCGTATTGGAAATTTACCCGAGGCTCAGCAAAAATTGGTTTTTGATACGCTGGATACTTGGCTTAAGGCTCCGGTATACCGGCCTGGAAAGGCAAACTAACGGTTGATGGCAATCATTCTGCTGATGGGCCTCAGCGCTCGTTCAGCCAGTGTTTCATCGATCTTAATAATAAAAGTTTCAGTTTTCAGCGAATCTAACAGTTTTTCCGGTGTGATCGATTTCATCCCTTCACACACAAGAAACGGGTCGATAGCAATAAATATTTTTCCCGGATTTTGCTTCTGTAATTCGTATAAAATACCCGGCTCCGTAACAATTAAAAAGTTACTTGATCGACTGTTTTTGGCATGTTGGATCATTCCACTGGTACTGTAAATATACGTCCGGTTTTTAAGAGCCTCTGGTATT
>RZYD01000127.1 GCA_009930445.1 Bacteroidia bacterium
AGCACAATTAACATCGGTCACAGCATCCACAGTTACATAAATGGGAAGAACCTGAATACTGATCCCATCATTATCCGAACAGCCATACTCATTTTCTACTGTTACATCATACGATTGGGAACTATTGGGAGAAACATCTATTGCGTCAGTAGTTTCACCTGTTGACCAGGAGTAGATTAAGGATGACGTAATCGTATTAGCAGAAATAGTTGCTGCTAAGGTGGTTACATCGTCAGGACACACATTATAAGTATTCGCAGTATAGCCATCGGCGGTAATATTTACTGCCGGAGTTGGATTTACCGTAACAACAACCTCATCGGTTTCCGGACAACTTCCATCGGCATCTCTAACTGTTAAGGTATAAGTTTTTGTAATGGGAGAATTTGTAACACCCGTTGGAGTGACCACCGGAGAGGCTACATTTGTTGCTGACAACCAGTCGGACGGCGACCATTCAAACTGCGCACCGCCGTTACCATTTAGGGTGAGGGTTTGACCGAAACAAACCGTTTTATCCTGCCCGGCGTCAGCCACTATTGGTTCAGGTTCCTGAATTTGAATTCCTGAAACGACAACGGGAGGCTGACAATTAAGCTGGTAATTCGCATCCCGAACAGAAACGGTGTATGTTCCTTGTTCTAAACCAGAGAAGGTATTTGAGGGCTGCCAGCCACCGGCATCCAATTGGTATTCATAGGATCCTGAACCACCGGAAGGATTCACAACAATAACCCCATTAGCCTGACCGGCACACTCAACGTTAGATGCCAAAATATCGGGGATATCAAGACCAATAGCATCATATATTTGCAAATCAAGACTTATGGAAGAGGGTGAAGGGTCGCAGGGGCAGCCCGTAAAAAATGTTAAAGTAAACTCTTCCGACTCTATTGGTTCAGTAATTCCATCATCAACAGCATAGTAAAAAAGCGTATCAGATTGTACACCAGGAGGTAAAATGATCTGATCAGGAAGGGGTGTACCATCCATCCGGACAATATCGGTACCATTCATTCCGGCAGGGCTATAACTCACATCAACCACCAGTTCCTGAGAATCATCAGCACCTGCTCGGCTAACAATTAATGAATTATTGGCACATCCTTCGTACAGCTCTGTAGCAGTAAGCACGCCATTTCCATAGGCGGTAATTGCAACATCATTGGAAGAGAAAGAATTTGCTTCCAGAAATACTCCGGAATCATACTGACTGTCACCTTTATCATTAATTAGAATTCTGATATGGTAGGTTTCGCATGCTTGAACTGCAGCTGTTGCAGTTAATACAATCGTCGAACCGTCAAATTCGGTTCCCTGATAAATTTCGGAATAAAAACCGGAATTATTTACACCACCACAATTCTCTGGTCCTACAGTATTAATAGAGACAATAGTTCCATCGGCCAACTTTGCAATATTTTCTCCACCATTAGAATAGGGTCCGCTAATTCCGGGGCCACTTAATATAAATCCAAATTTATCATTATAACTTGAGCAGAAATACTCTTCATATTCATCCGAAGCAAAAACAAATCGAAACTCCACTATATCTCCGGCAGGGATAAAGTCAAACTCCAGAATTTGCTCATCATAAATAGAAATACTTGTACCATTTAGTAGTGTAAGGTCACTATCACTACCGGCATCATCAATATTAGTGGAGTAGGATCCAGAGGAATTCGGCCCGACCATATGGATAACCTTTCCTGACGCAATAATAAGTCCACTATCCAGAGGGAAAAGAGATCCATTACCACTAAAGAAGCCAATACCATCCTCTTCATCCCCATCATATTCAATATTATAAGCCTGCAAACAACCAGTAACCAACACATCGGTTACTAATTCCTCAATGGTATACTTTGTTTTATCTACAGAAATTTCGGTTGCCATGATACTTTTCCCTCGCCCAAAATTTTTCTTATCAATAAATTCACCTTGCCGAATTTCCTGCCAGGGCCGTAGCGTGTCAGGAATATTCTGCATTGAAATCCGAAGGCTGTCAATGCGATCAGGTTCTGTAACTGTATCGCCTGTAGCATTAACCATCATGGGGTTAGCAGGCATAATCCTTACGGTATCGGGAATAAAACCCAGTAGTTCCTGCGCCTGAATGCCAGAGAAAGACAATAAAAAACAAAAGATGACCATCGAAAATGCCATCTTTACTCTTTCTGCAACTTGAAAATAATACCCCTGCTTCATCTAATGGTAATGTTTAATTTTATAGATTTTACCTCATTCTGCACAAACTTAAACAATCAGCCTCCAATAATATAAATCCAACCATTTAACGACTTGCGCTCTTTCGTTAATTCCAACATATAATAATAGGTCCCATCGGGAACAAGTTGATTATGCTCGTCTTTGCCGTCCCAACGATTGGACTGATTGTTATAATTTTTAATTACATTCACCTTGTCACCCCAGCGGTTATAAATCAAAACACGATTTTCAGGAAAACGGTCAATTCCCTGAATATGCCAGTAATCATTCACTCCATCTCCATTGGGTGACAATAATCGCGATATAACAAGATTATGGTCCTGTTCTGAATTCACAATACTGGAATCTGGGGTACTGAAAAAATCCGCCCTGTTTTTCAACGGATTAGCCAAAACTGCCGTAGTCAGAATAAATAATCCTGTGATTAAAATAATTAAATTAAACCTTGCCATTGCCATTGTAAAACGTCTTATATCGACAACACCAAAAATAAAACAGCTTTATGCAGTATACAATAGTCATAAATACTAAAATTTACAACCGTTCACAGATGGCAATAAAACAACAATAATACACAAACAATTGATTTAATGATATTTAGATAAATATACCTACTACGTAATAGTACGTAACGATACGGCATCCTGAAAATGACTACGTAAAATGATGAAAGTTTTTTCGAAACAATTACTGAAGTATCACTTTTTGTACGGAACGAAAATCAGTTCCTGAAAAGTGAATAAAATAGATCCCGGGATTCACGGAGGAGAGATCGATACTTCCGGTGGCAAAATCATAATTTGAATGCATATTACGATTCAAAACGAGCGTTCCGGAAGTGTTATAAAGGGAGATGGAATACATCGGTTCGGGAAGTGAAATCAGATCATAATTCAAATTCCCGGATGTAGGATTTGGATACACGACAGCACTGAATTCATCTGTGTTGGCTTCGATAGCAGTAACTTTTACATGAATGGTAGCTTCAGTTTCGCAGCCAAAGGCATTGCCTGCAATTACCGTATAGGAATAAATACCCGGGGTTAAATTTTCAGTATGGATGGTTACAACAGGGGTTGTTTCATTACTGTGAAGCCATAAATAGGTTTCTACACCTGCAGCAGTGGCATCGAGCTGGAGGGATTTACCTGCACATACGACATAATCAACCTCTGTGTTGATGCTGTTGCTTCCGGCAAAACCTGCCAGGGTGAGCATCAGCATAATCAGAGTGAATATCGCAGTAAGTTTTTTCATTGTTGGAACTGTAAATAATCTGTTGTTGTGCTCCCCTATTGTCAACCGCTGTTCCAAAGCACGGCAAAAGCACTAAAAATGAAAAAACATTATTTTAAATATCTGATATTCAATATTTTATATTCTATTCTTTAATAGACAGGATTTTTAACAACAGGATTTTCAACAAATAACAGGGCATAAAAAAAACACAGCTGTGCGAAAAACCACACAGCCATATTTCAACACATTACAAAATTGAGGTTACCGCGAATTGACTCTGATCTGAACTTCCGGAGGCTTTGAAAAATACACCGTTATGGAATCGGAAAAATCAGAGGCAATTTTTTCGTTTAATACGGTAAGTGTCAGGGTAACATTCCCCTTCGCCAAATCGAGAGGCCCAGGGTAATAATGAGGTTTTAAAACATTGGGGTCATCAAAACCCCCATCGCCATCGGTAGTCCACGCCAGAAAAGTGTACCCGTCGGCAAGTGCATCAGGAACGGGTTGATCCTGAAGACAAACGGTAAAATCGTAACCGGCATGGGCATAAACCGCACGGTTTCCGGGAATAAAAATATCATCGAGCCAGGCACCTTCATGACTTCGGGTACTTACCGGCTGACTATATTTCCACTGAAGCGTGTATTCACCTGCAGTTAACGGATACTCAATCCATGTCCAATCCATTTTTTGATTCCACGTCATTACAGGCGTCCCGTTCAGTGAAAAAACCAAAGCACACGTATCACATTTAACCTCAGCCCAAAAACCCACAAAATCATCTTCCGTGAGTGTACAAGGTATTTCTAATACACATTCTTCTCCCGGATTTATTGCAGTAGTACGGGCACTATATTCTCCCCGGAAAGGGTTTCCCTTCTCAACCGACCAGGCGGGATTTCCAAAAATAACAGGACTTACTTTTTCTTTATCATAAAAATGTTCAAAATCTTCATCCGGTGGATGTACCGTAGAAAACGACCATACATCCCCTTTATGCGTAATGGCGTCCTCCACCACGTCAATCCGCCAAAAATAGTTCGTACTATGATTCAACAAAAAGTCAGGCTGCCAGAAGGGAGTAGTTACTTTCATCCCATCGATCAGATCCGACGGAGGATTATCGGTTCCCAGATAAAGCATAAAAGAGGTTTGCGGGCCATTTTCTTTGTAATACCACGAAAATTCGGGTTGGACAGATACCATATGTGCATGATGAACGGGATTTGGTGCAGTTGCGGTTTCCGGAATCATTTTAGTATTCACCTTCGAGAGGTATGGAATCCGGTTAGGTGCCGTCACCACCAGGTCGTACGAACTATTATCCTTCAGCAGTCCGACAACTGGAATACCTGTACCTTGTGGTCCGGCAACAGCGGAAGCAATCAGTTTTCCGTTTTGTGAGAGGGTAGCAATGGCATACCGGGCAATCGCTTTCACCGGAATAGATTCCTGAAGAGGTGAAACTGTAGTAGGGTGAAAAACTTCCAAACCAGCCGGGTAGGTAGTACGTACTTCCAGCGACGGATCGCCGAAAAGCACCCAGGTATCGGTAATTTTATCCCCGGCCCAAAAATAGACTTCATTCATGCGGATACATCCGCCAACTGCCATCGCACCAAAAGCCGAGGCAGCATATTCACCGGAGATCAACAAATCAGCCATCGCATCCTGTGCATGCATCGGAGGCACCCAGGCGATTGATCCTGACGACATGAAAGCTCCTGCCGCACCCACGGGATCTCCATTCAGGTTCGCCCGTAACAATCCTTCACCCAAACAGGTTCCTTCCGTAAAATCGCCTGAATGACAAGCCACAGAAAAAATAACAGGCAACATCCCTGTGTTGGTTAGCAAAGGCATATCCTCCACACCCAGCCCCGAGGTAAACCAGTGATTCTTGTCGGCATGGCCGGAATAAAAAATTACCCCGGCGCCCTGATTAATATGGCCTCTCACTTCATCGGTGAGGACATCGCCGGGAAGGTCTTCTCCTCCCTGCGAACCATCATAGGATTCGGGCATATACTGATAGGTTGAACTCAGCATCCGGGCCCGGATTGCACGAATGTGGTCATAATCATATTCATTGTTATGCCCCGGCCCACCCCGCGAAGCAATACCTAATGCATTAGAAAACCAATCTTTTACAGTGTTTGGATTCTTTTCATATTGAATAAAACGATGGATCTGTGTTTCCAGCTCAAGCAGTGTGGACGCAGATATTCTTCCCACAAATAAATCCGGAAAATGGTCTTCCCCCTCCAGATAGGCATACGTCATATCGGATATACCATTTTCAAGTCGAAATGTGGGAATTACATCTGCATCTCCAACTAAAACAAGAAATAATAAACCATGCAAACTAAATTCTTTTTTTATTGCTTCCTTCAAGACGGCAGCCGAAGAATAGCCAGTTGCATCAAAAAGAAATGCATCAATACCTTTCTGGTTTTTCCAGGCAATAAAAGGTGCCAGTGCCTGATGAAAATTTAACGGGGCAACCACCATCATCCGCGGGGTTGAATAACTTTTTGCATCCCGGGGAGCGGGATTTAAAAACAAAAAATCATTTAGCGAATTAAAACCGGCATCAAGCGTTGCAACGAGGTTTCCGGAAGACTGATTTACAGGGGGCAGGCCCGATTCGATCACTTCCATTTCCAGAGTATGGTATACACGCAGCACTTTCTGCACCGGATTGTATTGAAATGGCGTAACCTGAATGGAGACACCCCGTGTGGAACGCAACAAAAACGGAGTGGATAAGGCCACAATCTCCTTTGGATAAAACTGATCGTTATGGTAGGCCTCCGGATTCGGTTTTCGGTTTCGGTCGTCACTACCACGTTCTCCCAAACCAGGTGAAGGGGCAATCAAAACGCCGGGAATATCCGTATAGGTGCTGTTTATCACCATTACTTCCGGGCTGAAAGCCTCTGGAATTCTTAATGAAATACTCATCAACGGCAATTCCGGAAAGCCCTCTTCAAGGGTTAATCCGGCATTATCCATTTTTGGCACAACCGCATGTTTCATTCCTTTCACTGGCACCTCCGCCAGTGTGTAATCAGGCAATGCAAAGGATAAGGCGATTTTTTGTTCCGATTGTGAAACGATAAAAAAAGAGGGGGATGCAGTATGAACCTGTTTCTCCTGCGCCCTTGGCACAAGATAGGAAACCAGAAGCAATAACAGTATTAAATACTTTTTCATTACAAGGAGTTTGATTGTTGCCCAGTCAGCCAGTCAACAAATATGCCATTTAGATACGAATAAAGATAGCAATAAAAAATAACAATAGTATCGCGTTTAATCCGTATAAAACAAAGCAACCCGGACAACCCCACCCCTTGTTGCAAATTTATCGTATTAGATAATTCAAGGCAAAACCGGTAGTATTTACGCACAGTCGTGCGGTGCAGCGGAAACCGTTTACTGAAACCGACCCTTGCAG
>RZYD01000665.1 GCA_009930445.1 Bacteroidia bacterium
GACGATGCCAACATTGCAATATCCAAGAGGCAACGGCGTATCGAGTTTGGCAAACACGGAATCAATGGTCGGCATCAGGCCGTCGGTCTTGATCTTGTCGATGACCATGCGCACCTTGTCAGGCTGCTGCCGCGCTTTTTGCAGGTAGTTGCCCTTGCCGAAATCGATGAGCATACGCTCGGTTCCGGCGGAGACCAGGGAGGCGGAGGTTTTTATGAAGAGCTGATGACGTGAAGGCAGGGGGCAGGGTTTGTCGATCAGTTTGGTTGCGCCGTTTTTGAGATTTTGGAGGACTTGTTTCATAATTCAAATTATTTAATAGTATTGTTTAACGCGGAGGTCTGGGTTTCCAATCCCAGAAGCCAACATAGGCAATTCTTTTCCAGTAACAAGCATTTCATATAATTTATATTCTCTCATTCTATAAACATCAGCACGAAGCCTAGACCAAATATAACCAACTTTTCCATTTTTCCAAAGTGAAAGAAAAATAAAATAGTAAATAAACACTAAATAAAATCTAAAAGGGATTTTATTGAAATATTTTTTTATCCACATCCTTCTTTGTAAAGCACTTCCCCAAAAAACAGGACTATCAGAAAATTTTGATTTTCTAAATACAGACAACGCTTCTAACGTAGAATATTTATTTTGCTTATCGTACCAGTGATGAAGACAAGGACTGTCATGATGCTCCAATTCACCATCAACATGAACTATATTACCATCAACTAATGGGTGCTCATTTACAAGAACATCTGAAAATTTACACTTTCCAGTTTTCCATACACGAAGAATATCTTGCTTAATTGGCAAAGGATTTCCCATAAACCACAATCGACGTGAAAAAGTTATACCTGTACACAATTTTCGAGACACACAGTCGAATATTGTTTGTTTTAATTCACTTGTGAGTCGTTCATCAGGATCTAGTTTCATTGTCCAAGGTGCATTGATTGGCAACTCCTGTAATGCAAAATTCCATTGATCACCAAATCCATGAAAAGGGCGCTGCACAACAGACACACCATAGCGCAGGGCAACCTCAACTGTTTCATCAGCGCTATGGCTATCAACCAAAAAAACTTCTTGGGCCCACCCGGACAAATTCTGAAGTAGAGCCTCCATGTTATGCCCTTCATTTAGGGAGATCATGACAACTGCAACCGGTGCAATTCCTGGCTGCCATTTGCCAGCAAAGGTGAAATTTGCAATCATACGTTACTCCAAAACCCAATTTGGCTTCTCTCCACCATGAAGAATCCATTCATAGGTCTTAGCCATTTGCCGTCCAATCGTATCCCAAGAAAAATCGTAACCGATCACAGGGTCGCAATTCCGTTAGTTCGTCCAATCCAGGTCAGGTCAGGACCTTGATTATAAAACCAAGCTCTCATGGCCTCGACCAGAA
>RZYD01000666.1 GCA_009930445.1 Bacteroidia bacterium
TACTTTTTTACCTTCGAAAGTTTCTCCTTTGGTGGCGAGCATTTCTTTTGCAAAGTAAACAGCACCGAAGCCGGTAGCTTCAGGGCGAACGAGGCTACCGCCCCAGTTCAGCCCTTTTCCGGTAAGAACGCCGGTATGTTCACGAGCGAGCTTTTTATACATTCCGAAAAGGAATCCGATTTCACGACCGCCTACGCCGATATCACCGGCAGGAACATCAGTGTCAGGTCCGATTAAACGCCACAACTCCAGCATAAAGGATTGACAGAAGCGCATGATTTCTGCATCTGATTTTCCTTTTGCATCAAAGTCAGAACCACCTTTACCACCACCCATGGGCAGTGAAGTCAGGCTGTTTTTGAAAATTTGCTCAAAACCGAGGAATTTTAAGATACTCAGGTTTACGCTGGGGTGAAAACGCAGACCTCCTTTGTACGGTCCAATGGCACCGTTAAACTGCACACGGTAACCAAGGTTTACATGTACTTTGCCGTTGTCGTCTACCCACGGCACTTTAAATGATAAAATACGGTCAGGCTCAATCAGTCGCTCAACGATTCCGGCTGACTCAAATTGCGGATTTGCATTGTACACTTCCTCAATTGATTCTAAAACTTCACGTACTGCCTGTAAGTACTCAATTTCACCTGGGTGTTTGGCTTCCAGGGCATTCATCAATTTCTCAACGTTCATCTCGTTTGGATTTTTTGGGTTTATTATAACGTTATTTTGTTATATATACTATGATAAACCCTTTGTGGGTTTATCGCTTGGATATAAATACTTTCCTTCTTTATCGTTCCGGAATTCAGCAGAAAAGCAATCGTTTGCATTCGCTGCTTCCGATGGCGCAAATGTATGCCTATTTGTGGAATCTAAAAACTTTTTAATGTTTTTTTTATGCTTTTTTATCCCGTGATAAAAGTAAAATCAATTTTCTGTTTCTCTTGGTTCGTTTTTCCTGTTTATGATTTCTTTTTCAACTTTTTCCTCTTCATTATAATGTCTTTCTACACCATGTTTCTGATTGTTTTGGTAAGTAATTTCACGCAAAAGCGTGCCATCTCTTCTCCATGCGGTTTGTGTTCCGTTTCCCCGCTCAAAGTTCCCTTCGCCAAGCACTACACCGTCTTCGTCGTACCATTTCCATGCACCATGGAAAAGCCCGTTTTTGTACTCACCTTCGATTTTGATATGCCCACTTGCAAAAAATTCAACGTATGATCCGTGGAGGGTATCATGTTTGTAATTAACTTCCCGTATTTTTTGACCTTCCTGATTATAATACACCGCCAGCCCGTTGCGTAGATTGTTTTCGTATTCCTCTTCCAACTCTTTGTTGCCATTGGGATGCCAGCGGGTTAAACGCCCTGAAACCATTCCGTTTTCATACGTGTTTTTTTGCATCAA